>NZ_JAUBTS010000061.1:0-48364 GCF_036705105.1 Microcoleus sp. B9-D4 | reverse complement strand
CGTCGGCGTGACTGGCGTCGGTGTGGGAGTACCAGTTGTCGGCGTCGGAGTTGGCGCCGGCGTCGGAGTTGGAGTGGGAGTTGGCGCGGGCGTCGGAGTTGGCGCCGGCGTCGGAGTTGGCGCGGGCGTCGGAGTTGGAGTCGGAGTTGGCGCGGGCGTCGGAGTTGGCGCGGGCGTCGGAGTTGGAGTCGGAGTTGGCGCGGGCGTTGGAGTTGGCGCGGGCGTCGGAGTTGGAGTCGGAGTTGGCGCGGGCGTTGGAGTTGGCGCGGGCGTCGGAGTTGGCACCGGGACGACACTACCTCCCAATTCAAAAGAGCCACTGTCCACGATCGCACCTGGAATGCTGTCCCCATCTTGAGGGCGAGTCACGCCGCGCTGATCCTTCGCGGGTGCGCCGGTGGCAATCCCTTTATCAATTGCCGGACTTCCTGTCAGCAGCGGCCTGACTAAAGCGCCGTTGAGGTTTTGCAAAGGGCCAAGTAAGGGGTCTGCGATCGTAATACTTGCCGTGGCATTGTAATCGTTGAAGTTAGGGGTTTTTTTGACAGGCCACTGAAAATTGCCACCTTGGTCAGTTAGTTCGCTGCTGGTGTGCTGCTGAATGCCAAACTCGTTCCCCGCCGTGTTGTTAGAAAAAATCGTGTTCTTGACGCTGACAGGCTTTCCCGACGCCGCCGAGATGCCTCCGCCCACCCAACGGGCTGAATTATCGGCAATGGTGGTGTTGACGATCGTTGTGGGGGCATAAAGAGCCATTGCACCGCCGACATTGCCGTAAAAGTCGGTAGTCCCAGTAACTTGGTTGCCTGAAAAGGTGCTGTTGGTAACGGTGGTAGGCGCATCCATGATCCACATTGCGCCACCTTGACCGGGGGCTTTGTTGCCAGCAAAGGTGGTGTTGGAAACCGTAAGTCCTTTGTTGAGGCCGTTGCTCAAGTTCACCAACCCGCCTCCAACTCCCTTGTTGCCACCGGCTAGCGACAGAATTTCGTTGTTTTGGAAGGTGCTGTCTGCAATACTTACGCTATCTTGGGTGCCGGTAAACAGATAAGCTGCTCCGCCTTCGCCTCGCCCTTTGTTGTCTTGAAATACACTTTTGGTGATCTTAATGGTGCCGGAAGCTTCGCTGGGATTGCTGGCTCGATCGGTATAAAGTGCGCCGCCGAAACCCCTTAAGAAAGAATTGGCCTGCCCTGTGGCGAAAGTAGCTGCTGTGGTGTCGTTGCCGATGAATCGGGAGTTGTCAATTGTCAGCTTACCTTGAAGGCTGTTAATTGCCCCGCCGTTAATTCCTTTGTTGTTGGTGAAGTCGCTGTTGGTGACTGTAATAGTTTTGAAACTCAAAAAGCCGATCGCACCTGCACCGCGTTCATCGTTAGCTGCGGTGGCTACGTTGCCAGTGAATTTACTGTTGGTAACAGTCAGGGTATTGTTGAAATTACCGAAAATTGCGCCACCACCTTTATCGGCGACGTTGTTGTTGAACTGAACGTTTTCTACTGTGAGGTTTACTTCGTCGGTTGTGCCGATCGCGCCACCTCGATCGGTAGTTTTGCCGTTAGTAATAATGAGGTTTTTGACCACAAAATTAGTAGCAGTCGCAACGTTGGCGTTGACAAAAAACGCGCGGGATGCGTTGTTGCCACTGATGGTTAAACCGGGTGCGGCGGCGCCGTCAATGGTGATGTTTTTGCCAACGGGAATATCGAGTTGACCGCTGGTGAGGGTAATGGTTTGGCTGGCTAAACCTGGAGCGAAGGTAATGATATCGCCGGCAACAGCGCTGGCGATCGCAGCCCTTAATGAACCCGGCCCGCTATCGCTATTGTTAGCTACTACGATCGTAGCTAAATCACCTTGGTAACTTGCCATAGCCTCTGGCTGCAAGGCTAAGGGAGATTCAATTTGACCCTTAGCAAATTCTAAATTCCAGTCGCCGCTACGGCCGGTTATGTTGGTGGATGCCGCAAAGTCAGCCCCGGTTAATTGACTGAATCGATCAACGAAATTAGCACCTGTACCGCTTGCTACATCGCAGCCGTACACCATGATGTCTGCTTCTGGGGCTAGTGAAGTTTGCCACTTTTCCAACTGGCTTTTGTATTGCTCTATGTTATCTGAACCCAGAGAGGTATTGCCTAATTGTAGGCTGCCTGAACTGCCGTGAGAAATAATGTGAACCGAGTCTATCGCCCCCTCAGTAGAGGCGTATTTTTCCATCTCGGAGGTGATTTGTTCGATGCCGTTTTTGGTGCGATCGAGTATTACTACCTGCTGTCCCGGCAGCACTCCCGCTGCAATTGACTCGTAATCTTTCACGCCGGAGTCAATGAAGACTAAGGAGCGCACTGGCATTTTTTCAAAAGCAGATTGTGAGTTAACTTGAGCGAATGTAGAACTCATATTGGAGACTCCATTAAGGGCATTATTAGTAGATACACCCCGGAGTTATCTCATCAGGCTTATTCCATTATATCTTAACACCCAATTGGGAAATGGGGTCATTTTAAAAAAATTTTTAGTGAGTTATTTTGCTCGGCATTTGCCTTTTGCCTCTTGAGTCAAATGGAAAATTGAGCCTCTATCTATGGGAATAGATCGCAATATTAATCGGGAATCTTGAAATCAATCTAGGTTCTATTATCCAATTTTTTTTGACCTTATTTTGCTAATAGTAGGCTGAGGTGAGGGAGGCGGAAATAGTGGAGGTAATTCACCCCCGAATAACTCCTCTTATATTTAGTAGTTTTTATTTGAGTGTGAGATTTTACGTAGAGGCACAATGCACTAGAGTTTCCCTAGCTGTATTTCATCCAAGGGAAAACTGAATTATGTAGATTTTGAAGAATTCTATATGGTTTGAAGTTGCTAGATTTGCGATACACCCAAATACTGATTACCAGGATGTTTGGTCGCATTTACTAACAGTCAAAACGGTATGATATTAAGTGGAACCCATCGCGGGAAATCAATTGACTTATGGGAGGCTACCGACACTGTGAGGACTACCCACCTCACTACAAACGTGATTCAAATTATTCAGCGGGAGTTGATATGATTGCTGATTTAGTCAGATCGAAATCGTTGATTGCGATCGCGCCTTCCTCCCTAATTACAATTGTATTCGGGCCCAGTTGCCCTCGGTACGTTCCATACCCTCCATTAAATCACTCTCCTTAATTAGCAAACAGTCGATCGCGCCCACCGCAGTTGCTGAGTGTATCACTATCTAGATCGGCATAACACCAACCAAGTCCGCTGTTTTGAGTCAGAGAACTATGCGATTTTGACAATTGACTTTTGTATGGTTCCACGTAATCTGAACTGAGGATAACCAAGCCTAATTGCAGTTTGCCCGATAGGCCATCACAAGTCGAGCCAACTTTGTCAATCTCTCTAAGGATAGAGGCATATTTTTGAAGTGCCGAGGTAATTTTCTCGATGCAGTCCGATTCACCAGCCAAAATTCTGGAAACAAAATATCCACCTTCATTGATGCTGAAGTCCTTGACTACAAAGCTTTTGGATGGGGGATTTGCGTATTCCGAGGCGCGAGTCGTTTCCCTTAAAGAAGTCAACATATTCCGTCCTCCAAAAGTGAGTTTAGCGGTAGATACAGCCTTGGAATCAGAGCTTCTGAAACTGCCAGCGACCTTGTTTATTTCGCTCATTCTTATTTCACCTATCTATCAGTTTGCCCTATTTCTGCTGCACTGCCATCCGCGATCGCACGGAATTTATATTCTGCGTGTTTTCCCTTACTTCCGGCAAACGCGCAATTACCGATCGATCCGGTATCCTATCCGTGATCCCACTTTCAAAAAAGAATCCAACTGTAATATCATGTCCGAGCGATTAACCATAATATCCTGGTCGGGGCGGGTTTTTGAGATTGTCAATTATTGGCAGGTATTGTTCGTGAACCCGCCCCTACAACAATCGCGGTCGCACGACCGGACATGATATAAGCCCATGCTTCAAACCTCGATAGTCTTCAGTCATTCGGCCATCTAAAATCTAAAATTTAAAAGGGTATGACACTTAGTAGATTGGCCTCGCAACTGTACCGATCAAGATTCTGTGGAAGATGGCGGTTTTTTCCCTGCATTGCGAATATTAATAATCTTGTTGAGCGCCTCAAACCAAAAAGCAGCCCCCATAGAAATAGCTACACCGCTCAATATCCAACCAAACAATTTTGCAATCAAAGCCGGCCACAATAAATTCCCCTGCTTATCTCGTTCTAAGCTGTTCTGTTCGCTCCACCCAAAAGGCAGAGCTACCTGATCCAAAGCTCGATCGACATCCTGTTGAACTTTTGTCAGACTGGTTAAATTATTTGATTTAGTCTTAGCATTATTTGCCACCAACTGCTCAGCGTACAAATTAACAGTCGATCGCAACATCGAATCCTTCGACAACCGATTAATAATATTAATGCTATCAGCATTAGCAGCAACAGCGATCGCAGTTCCGAGCAAAATCGCCACCCCTCTAGCATTCCGCTTGTAAACACCAGAAGCACGCTCCATCGATTGGTCAAACCAAATTTCAATTTCTTTCTGAAACCGCTGCAACTGCTCTTGAGTATCTCCGCCACCTTTTTCAGCGCGCTGCGCTAAAATATAAAGGCTGCGTTTCAAAGATTCTGGCATACTGTCCAAGGTTTCTTGAATTTGTTGATAAATCGGACTCTCCTCTTTTAGCTCCATAATTTCTGCTACCGAATCTTGACTTTTTTTAACAGTATTTAACAGATTACTGAAACTCGGTTGTAGTTGCCCTAGCAGCGCCACTCGCTCAATTTTGCTGTCAAAACGAGCCTTGACAAATGCCATCTGCCTCTGAAATTCTCTCCCGGCTAGCTCGGTTTCTGGTAGATAAACCTGAGAATCCTTAATATAAAATCCTAGCTTTTCCGACATTCGATCTAAGCTGTTGTTCAAACTTGCTAAATTGTGTTTATAATCTTCAACCACTCGATTTAACTCAGCAGTCAGCCACCTAAATTCTTGTTCAATAATCGGTTTAGTAGCATCCTGTAAACTCAGATTTTCTCCAATCTGTTGAATTTGTGCTAATTGTAAATCTTTAAATCTTTCCAATCGGGTTTTAGAGATAGAGCTGAGCAAACTAGAAACCTTTAAAGTCTCCAAAAGGCTAGCAGAAAAACACTCGGCTGGAATATAAGAAGGCCCACTGGATTTATTGCCGAAAACATTTTTAGTACCCGTAACTCCGTGGTAAAAATCCCCCAGGCGGTGCGTAACAGAGCGGAATCCCTCTGATAACAGCCCTTTCGCTCCCTGATTCAAATCTTTGATAATCGGATTGGCGTAAATCGAATGAGCTAACTGTCCGACTCGCTTAAATTGCAGGGGATCTTTCGCACCTTCGCTGCCTCCAGAAATCAGCACTTCGATCGACTTCTTTAAATGTTCCGCCCGCCACTGCCAAACAGTAGCAATCAGTTCCTGAATTTCCGAAGCTAGCAAGCTTAAAGTCAGGTAGATAAACACTAAGCCGATGATAATATCTATAATTACAGGCAAGTTCATGGTATTTTCTTTGTCGCAAATAACTGCTGTCTAAGTTTACCTTCAGTTTGGGATGCTCAAAACTCTCTTAACTTATGTCAGAAATCTTTCCATTCCTGGGCCGCAAACCGAAAAACCGCTGGAATGAGCGCTTTACAGACAAACTGTGGATGCTGGCTTTTCTGTTGGCTGCAGTGCTGATTTTCGGGCTGAATCTGGGCGGCGTGGCTTTGCGGGATTGGGATGAAGGCATTGCAGCGCAGGTAAGTCGCGAAATTTGGCGAGGCAACTTAAATTGGCTGTATCCGACGATCGACTCAATGCCTTATTTCAACAAACCGCCGCTGGTACACTGGCTAATCGGGCTGTGTTTTGCCGTCGGCGGTGTCAGCGAATTGACGGCGAGGTTAGTACCAGCGATGCTGACAGCGGCTTCAGTGCCCCTGCTTTACGCCATTGGCAGGGAGTTGTTTCCTCTGCGTTTGATCGCCATTTTTTCTGCCCTCGTTTATCTGACGCTGTTACCGGTGGTGCGGCATGGACGTTTGGCGATGTTGGATGGGGCGGTTTTGTGTTTTTTGCTGGCGGCGATGTGGTGTTTGCTACGATCGCGCCGCGACTTGCGCTACGCTTTGGGGGCAGGGATTGGGTTCGGACTCATTTGCCTGACTAAGGGCGTGATGTTGGGGCTGCTGCTGGCTGGGATGGGCTGTATTTTTTTGGTTTGGGATACCCCGCGACTCCTCACTTCTGGGTATCTTTGGGGCGGATTGGCGATCGGAACATTCCCAGTAGCTGCTTGGTATTTTGCCCAATGGCTGCACTACGGCCAATATTTCATCCACGCTAATTTAGTTAACGAATCTTTCCGACGCATTTCCGAACCTGTGAGCAGTCACAAAGGCCCGCCCTGGTATTATCTTTTAGAAATTTTAAAATTAGCTTGGCCCTGGCAGTTATTTTGGCTACAAGGGCTGCGTCTGAGTTGGGAAAATCGCAGTTTTCCCGGCCCAAAATTAGTATTGGTTTGGACTGGAGTATATCTGCTGGCTATTTCTGTGATGACTACTAAATTGCCGTGGTATGTTTTGCCAATTTATCCAGCTTTTGCTCTTGCCGTTGGCAGTTATCTCGCTGAAGTTTGGGAGCAACTGTGGCTGCCGCCAGAGCCGGTCAAAGAGGAAGCAGAAGAACGTTTTGATGCTATTTCTTTGTTGCCTCATCCCGCGATTTTGGCAGTGTTGGGTGTAGTTGGTGTTGTCGGCTGCATTTACTTCAGTGGCTTAGTGCAAATTGGGAAATACATTGTGCCTCCCCAGCTAGATTTGCAGTTAATGCTGATGTTTGTAGCTTTGACAATGACACTGGCGGCCGTGTTGCTGCACCGCAAAGACCGGCAGTTTATATTAGTTTTAATTTGGGGAACTTACCTGACGCTGTTGGTATTGGTGGCTTCAGATAACTGGGTTTGGGAACTGGCGGAGGATTATCCGGTTAAGCCGATCTCCGAAATTGTCCGCACAGGAACTCCGGCCGGTCAACAGGTGTTTACTTCTCACCGCTTGGGCCGTCCATCGCTGAATTTTTACAGTCAACGCCAAGTTATTGTCGCCGACGCGCCGACGCTCAAACAGAAATGGCAATCTCTTCCTCAACCTTATTTTCTGTTAGAAAAACCAGTTTTAAAACATTTAGGTTTGCAAAATGCTGAGGTTGTCAAAACAGCGGACGATTGGGTTTTGGTAACTCGGAAGTAAGTTGATAGTTAACAGTCCCCTCATTAGGGTCAGGGCTGTTTCATTCTCACTAAAAACATGAATTTTGACTCTTGTAGTGCCAAGAGTGCCTACCCCCGACTTAGACGATTCGATCTGCAGGTCAGACCAAGAGATCCGGCACTCTTGGCACGGCCCCTAAGTCGAATGAAACAGCCCTGCGGCCTCATGAGGGCAACCACGGGGGGTTTGCCCCTACAAGAATTACACAAATGATTTAGGATTGCTAGAACCGCTAACAATCAACAGACTGCATTTCTATTTTTAACGCCGTTTCAACTCTTTGATACTCCGCCTCAACCTGTTCTAAAAGCGCGCAGGCCGGATCGGGTAAAGACTGGTTAGCATTTGTGCCGATGCGGCCCATGATTTCGAGTTCCTCGCACAGCTCAAACAAGCGAAAAGCACCGAGAGTACCGCTAATCGACTTTAAAGAATGAGCCGATCGCCGCAAAGCCAGCGGATCGGCGTTGCACAGAGCCATAGAGATGCCTCGCAGCAGTTCGGGAGCTGTTTCGAGGTAAATCTCGATCGCCTCGTCCAAAGCTTCCACTTCTCGCAGTCCCTCTATAATCTTGGCACTCAGGGAATCGTGCCTCTCTGACAAAGCCCGATCGAGATTTGATGCACCACCATCGACGACTGCCGGCGAATTGGGAATTGTCTGTTGTGAATTTCCCGCAACAGCCACATTCGATCGCACTTGTAATTCACTCGTTCCTTCGATCTGTTCCGCCGGGGCATCCAAACAAACAATCGGCTGCAAACGATCGAATGCAGAGTTCGATCGAGATTTACACGCGATCAAAGCTCGCACCAACTGGTCAATTGCGATCGGCTTGCTCAAATAGTCGTCCATCCCTGCAGCCATACACTCTTCGCGATCGCCCTGCATCGCATTTGCCGTCATCGCCACAATCCAAGGCCTCGTCGATTTTCGATTTTCGATTTTCGAAAATCGATTGTTAGATTCCTCAGTCGATTTTCGATTTTCGATTTTCGAAAATCGATTGTTAGATTCCTCAGTCGATTTTCGATTTTCGATTTTCGATTTTCGATTATTATATTGCTCATCAGTTGCGGAAACTTCTGATTCTCCCGTGGGATTTTTAGTCCAGTCTAGATTATTAGATTGCTCATCAGTTGCGGAAACTTCTGATTCTCCCGTGTCATTTTCTAAAGTTAAATCTGCTGAAAATTGCTCGCGGATGTGGCGGGTAGTTTCCAGTCCGTCCATTTCCGGCATTTGCACATCCATCAGCACCACATCGTAAGGCTGCCGGCGCAAAGCTTCGAGCACTTCGATACCGTTTCCCGCCACATCCGCGCGATACCCCATCCGCTGTAAAATTTGCAAAGCCACCTTCTGATTCACCAAATGATCGTCAGCCAACAGAATCCGCAGGGGTAATTTCTCCGCCAGCACGGGTATGGTTTGCAAGAAAGACCCGGTAGTGCGCTGCCCTTTAAATTCAGTTGTCTGTTCTCCAAAAATATTGATTAAAACATTGTAAAGCTGAGATTGTTTGATGGGTTTACTCAAAAAAGCAGCAAAATCCATCTCCATAGAAGGGGGGTTAATTTCTTGCCTGCCGATCGAAGTTAGCATCACTAACGGCAACTTTTCGCAATCAGGATATCGGCGAATTTGCGCCGCTAAAGCTAACCCGTCCATTTCCGGCATTTGCATATCCAAAACTGCCAAGTCAAACATCTCTTTAGCAGCCAGCCAATCTAAAGCCAAACGAGCCGAAGCTGAAGCCCTAGCCACCATTCCCCAAGACTGGGCTTGGAGAGTCAAAATTCTGCGGTTGGTAGCATTGTCATCGACAATTAAGACTCGCTTGCCAGCTAATTCTGGTTGAGAATTGCTCAAGTTAAGTGGTAAGGAATTCTTGCAGCCAGAAACGATCGTACTAAAATAAAAAGTAGAGCCAACAGATTTCGTATTTTGGGCGATCGGCTTGTTGCTGAGTACAGATTTGCCAGAGCCATATTTTTCGGCAATTTCGCAAGATTCTGCCCATCCCAAATCAAAAACTGCCGACGATCTAAAATCGGCAGGAGGATTACCCGCGACACCACCCATACTTTCCACCCACATCCGGCCGCCCATCATTTCGGCCAAACGCTTGCTAATTGCCAAACCCAATCCGGTACCGCCATACTGCCGGCTCGTTGAAGAATCAACTTGGCTGAAAGATTTAAATAGCCGATCCATGCGATCGCTCGGAATGCCGATACCGGTATCTTTGACCGCAAAATGTATTTCGTATGCTGGGTTAATTACTACCGGTTCGCCAGCAATTAATGGCGGTTCTTTAGCGTTAGCCGCCGGCACTGAAATCTTTTTGGCAGTCACCGAAACCACCACTTCTCCAGCGTCGGTAAATTTAACCGCATTACTGAGCAAGTTGATTAAAATTTGCCTCAAGCGGGTGCTATCGCCGATCGCCGTTGCCGGTACTGTACGATCGATCAAGTAACCCACTTCCAGTTTTTTTTCTGCCGCCTTAGCAGCTACCAAGTCTAGAGATTCCTCAATGCAAGTGCGGAGGTCAAACGGATGTTCCTCCAAGTCCAATTTGCCCGACTCAATTTTCGAGAAATCTAGAATATCGTTGATCAGCGTCAGCAAGGCATCGCCGCTGCTGCGGATAGTTTCTACAAAATCGCGCTGTTCGCGAGTTAAGGGCGTATCCAGCAGCAAACCGGTCATGCCAATGACTCCATTCATCGGAGTGCGAATTTCGTGGCTCATGGTGGCTAAAAATTCGCTTTTGGCTCTAGTAGCCGCCAGTGCTTGATCGCGAGCTTTTGCCAAATCTACGTCTGTTTGCTGGCGTTCTAGTTCGCTTCCCACCCACTGAGCCATCAGTTTCACCAACTCTCTGTCTACAGCTCGGAACGGTTCTGTCACAGAAGTCGGAGAAAAGAAGCACAGAGTGCCGTAAACTTCACCTCCCACCGTGACGGGAATGCCCATGTAAGCTTCAATGGGGAAAGCTCGATCGTCAAGGTTAAAGGAAAAACCCGAAAATCTCACCGACTCAAAGTAGATCGGTTCTTTTGCCATTGACGTAGCGACGCAGAAAGTTTTTTCCAGATCGTAGATTTGGTCTTTGACGATCGACCCGTCGGGACACTCAACAGCCATTATTTGATAGTTGTCGCCTTGAATGCAGGACAAAATTCCCACCGACAGGCCTAAATGCCGACATCCCATTCCCAGCAGTTCTTGGAGGCGCAAATCAAAGGTAGAGAGGTGGTTGAGCGGGTCTGTACGGGGAGCCGAAGTCACTTGGTACAAAGCTTTGATTGCAGCTTCGCTTTCTCGCAGTTCTTGTTCTGTTTGCTTCCGCACGCTGATGTCGCGGGAAATGCCGATAATTTCTTGGACTTCGCCGGTTTGGGGATCGCTGATCGTGCGGCCGGTGGTTTCAAACCAAATGTATTTGCCGTCTTTGCGGCGGATGCGGTAGCTAACGGTGTAAGTAACTGGGAGTGCCAGGACTTTCCAGTGAGCTTTGGCAATGGTTTCTAAATCGTCGGGGTGAAAATAATCCTTGGGGACGCGGCCGATGAGTTCCGAAGGTTCGTATCCCAGCAAAGCCCTGCTGGCGGGCGAGACGTAAACAAACACGCCTGTGGGGTCGTGTCTGGTGATCATGTCGGTTGAATTTTCGGCCATCAACCGATAGCGGTCTTCGCTTTCATTACGTTCGACTTGAGAATTGCCCAATGCTTCTAGCATTCGGTTGATGGCGTCGGCCAAGCTTGCGAGTTCATCTGCTCCGGCCATAGGAACTCTCAAGCTTGGGTCGCCGTTGGCTGCGATGTTGCTGACGCTGGTGCTCAAGGCCGCCAATCTCGCCAAGACTAATCTTTCTAGCAACAGCAGGGTGATGGCGCTAAATATTAAACCTACTGCCAGTATTGATAAGGTAAACAGCTCCAAGGTAGCCTGACCTTGGCCGTAGATGATGCGATCTGTCTCTACTCGCAGCAGCAACGCTAGGTTGCCGTGGATGTCGCGAATCAGGGCGTATCCTGCGACTAAGGTGTCGCTGAGTGGCTCGACTAAAATTTCTACTGATTTGAGGTTGGAAATTTTGAGTTTGACATTTTCCAACTCCTGCCTCGATCGAGCCATCGCCTTGGCGCTGTGCCCGGAGTAGTTCGCGGCTCCCACTTTAAAATCTAAACTCGGCAATCTAAAATCCACTGACAGGTGAGTCAGTTCTGAAAGCAAACCGATTTCGCTGCTGTCGAGGTAGCGTCCCAAGATTAGCGTCCCCCGCGATGGGCCTTGGGCGTTGCTGTTGAAGATGGGCTTGGCGGCAATCAGCAGCCTGGCTTCTGGCAGGGTGAGGACGCCTGTTTTGGCGGCGGGGCGATCGCCCTCGACTGTCGATGAGTCTATTAGTGCCTCGGTCAAGTGCTGTTTTAAGCTTTCGGGAATCGGGATTTCGGTTTGCGATTTCAGGTCGAAACCTTTGCTGAAAATCGTCTTACCGTTGGAGTCCAGCAGTACCAATAAGTTTAGTCTCAAGTAAATAAATGTCGAATCGACGAAATTTGACTTGACAAAATTTTCGTTCCGTGTTTCGACGAAAGAGTAAGTATCGTCCCACTCGGCGTAATCTTGGGCGCTGGTGTCTAAATTTGACAAGTCATCATCTAATGCGTCCAAAGCCCGTGCGACATCCTGGCGGACGTACTGTGCCTCCAGGTTGTGAAAATCATGCAGCAAAATAGTTGATGCAGTGGCATAGAGAACCACAATCAGGCTGATCAGCGCTGCACCGATGATTAATAGTGTTTTTTTTCGGAGTTGCATGGCGTCGCCCTCCTCACGGTGCTACTAGGCAACTAGCCAGGAGAGGTTTGAGACGTAGGTTGTTTAGCATTGGATCGCGCAGGGCCTGCGTGTTGGGACTGTTCTGGGCTGACGAAAGCAAAGCCCTTGGTAGTTCCAAGGTATCCGGTATGTTGCCCCCCACAGTCAGTGTAGTATTTTCACAGCTTTAGTTCCCTATTATGCACAACCTATGACCTACAAGTTATAACCTGACGATCTGCCTCTTCAAAATAAACCGCCGATCGAACTCAAAACAGTTCGCGTTTGATACTGACGCAGCCAGGGAGGCTGGCGGTTGGGAGAAAAGGCGTGCTGGGTTGAGAAGCCTCACTATTATTGTACCTAAAAAATATTGAGGAGAGAGCGTCCGGGCGCGCCGAGTTTGCCCTACCAAAAGGTTCTCATTCCCATAGCTGTTTTGATTTTTGTCCTTCTATAGCAATCCTTGCAGGAGTAGTGGAATAAGCCTAAAAGCCTATCCAGCCGAGAAGCTGGAACCGCGTTCAAAAATTGTCATAGCAGAGGCAAGGAATATCCGGCGACTTTTTATTTCTTACATCTGCCCATAAAATATACAACACTCAAAAAAATCGGCTTTTCACTTTTCTATTTTGAATGAATCAAAACTGCTAATTAAGATGTATAAAATCACAGCGTTTACCATCTTCAAAAAACCAATAGGAGCGGGCTTACCAATAACCTTAAACAGTACCAAAAAGTTAAATACACCCGTTCCCACTCTCCGATCGAATCCTTTACTAACATTAGTGCCTGATATCAGTATAAACTCATATCAGGCACTATCTGCAATCCGATCGCAACTTGAGTCTTTTTTATCGGATGACGGCTAAAGCACCTGCGCCGGCTGCTGCAGCCGCCGAGGAAAGAGCCGTGAAAAACAGCCACCAAGAGGCAACTTCTGCTGCTTTCCGGGTTTCTTCGGCTTGTTTTTCGGCTTGCAGTTTGATACTCTCGAGGCGAAGCTGCGCCTCTTGCTGCAAGCGTTCTGCTCTTTGCAAGACGGTGTTGCGGCTTCTTTCAATTTGGTCGATCAAGCGGTTGGCATCTGCTTCGGAAATGTCCTCGCGAGAACTCATTAGTGCTACTAAAGTATCGCGGTTGAAATGACCCAGCCGATCGCGCAAAGCGTCAAATCCGGCTTGCGGATCGTCAAATAACTTCCGCACGTCCCGCGTAATGCCTTCGTAGTTGAGTTCAGGGCGATCGAGCGAATTGAGGTAATCCCGAATTTTTCCGAGAATCCCGTCAATTACCGACTGAATACCCTCCTGTATTTTCTGAATTTGCAGTGCGAACTCATCGCGCACCGACAAAATGCCATCGACAATGCGATTGGCTTCTGCTTCAGAAATATCCGGCCGCTGAGACAGCAGAGAAACAACTGTAGCACGATCGATGTGCGACAAGCGCTCACCCAAACTGTAAGCGCCGACTTTCGGGTCATGCAGCAGCAGTTGCAAGTCGCGCTTGATGGCTTCGGGATTTAACTCATCCTTGCCCGTATTACGCAAATAATCTTCTAAAACACTCTGAAAATCCTGCACTTGGCTTTGCACACGTTTTGCCAAACGGCGCGGCGCTTTCACAATCGAGCCGAGAGTTTCCTGCACTTGGTCGATAATTTGATTGACTTGTTCCTCGCTCAAATCTTGTCTTTGAGAAAGCAGTTTTACCAAAGTATCGCGATCGACTTGAGACAGACGGCCGCGCAGCGCTAAAGCTCCTTCTTTGGGATTTTCCAGCAGTTTTGTCAAATCCCGCTTAATCCCTTCAGGATTGAGTTCTGATTTGCCAGTATTGCGAAGGTAATCTGCAAGGGCGGTTGTGGTTTGGTCGTACTGATCCTTAGCTTTTTCGGCTAACTTTTGCGGCGCATGCAGCGCGCCGTGCCAAGTTTCTTCGGCACTGTCGAGAAGCTGATTTACTTGGTCTTCGCTGAGGTCTTTCCGCTGAGATAGCAATTTTACCAAAGTTTGGCGATCGAACCTAGAAGCTCTAGCTCTCAACGCCCACATTCCTGCTTCCGGGTTGTCCAGCAGCGTTTTCAAATCGCGCTTGATGCCTTCGGGATTGAGTTCTTCTTTGCCCGTAGACTTCAAGTATTCTTGCACTCTTTGCCATTGGTTGTCTAGTCGGGCTTGCGCTGCTTCTTGCAAACCTTTAGCATCTGCTAAAACTACATCTCGCGTCCTTTCCAACTCTTGAACAATCTGTTCTACTTCCTGAAATCCGAAGTTTTCGCGGCCTCTGAGAATTTGCACAAAACTGTCGCGGGTGTAAGGAGAAAGCCTCGCGCGCAACTGTTCGTAACTAGCATCGGAATCCTCTAAGATTTTTTTGAAATCGCTCCCGATACCTGCTGCTGTCAATTCTTCTTTCGGCGTCAGCTTCAAATAAGTTTCTACCCGCCACTGCAAATCGCGAGATTTTTCTTGCTCCTCGGCAAAGATCACGGTTTGTAAAACTCGCTGTCTAATTGCTTCTAATTCCTGGGAAATTTCTTTAATTTTGTCTTGGGTAAAAACACCTCTACTAGCGAGGATTTCGGCAAAATTAGACTGTTTGAGTTTTTCTAATTCGCGGCGCACAGTTCCCGGATCGGCTGTAGGATCGTAGAGAACGTCCCGAAATTCGCGCTCGATGGCTTGGGGGTTCATCTGCCACGAATAAGTGTTGAGTAGGTAGTTTTCTACGTCGGCACGAATTGGGCTATAAGTTACGGGTTCGCCTTTGACTTGAGCGGTAATTTTATCAGTTTGCTGGGTAACTTTGTCTTTAGCTTCTTTGAGCTGACCGACTACTTTTTCAAGATCCAAGTCAGAAATATCTGTGCGACCCAATACTATTCCCATTAAAGCATTGACTGCCATTGTCGTTGCTTGGGACATCATGGTCGGGCTTTGTCCAGAATTTTGACCGCCCAGATTGCTGAGGGCTTTTTCTACCCGACTTGCCAATTTATCTGAGACCAGATCTCCTGATTTGGCAGATTTGAGATAGTCTACTAATTGGGCGATGCCGTCTGATGGCTGCCCTTGTTTTCCTACTTGTTTCCAAGCATCTTGAAGTTGGTCTACAATCCGGTTTACGTCGCGTTTTGATAAGTCCGATCGCGAACTTACTAAATCTACGAGAGTTTGCCGATCGAGATTCGGCAAATTTTCGGCTGCAATGGTTTTTAGTTGCGGATCGTTGAGCAATTTTTCAAACTCGCTACGCATCCCTTTGATGTCTAATTCCGGCGGTTTGAGGCTTTGGAGGTAATCTTCGACGTTTTCTCGCAAGCTTGTGGGGTCGATCGCGCTACCGAGTTCGTGGCCCACTGCTGCTGCTGCTGCTTTGGCTGTGGCGACTACTTGGTTGCTAGCTGCTTTGGCACCGATAGCCGAGGCTGCGGTGCCGACAATGGCTTGAAAGCCTGATGTCGCGGTGTTGACGACCGAACCAATCAAGGAACCGACGGTGGTGGAACTCACCCAGACAAGCATTGAGAAATAGGTGGCCCAGACGACTAAACCGACGATCGCACCTAAACCGGGACTGCTAATCAAGCTGAGCTTTACTGCAAGCAAGCAAGCAAAGAATAGGGCGATGGTGACGGTAATTAGCGTCCAAGTGCCTACTTTTCGGCCGATGTGGCGGACTGGGGAGCTCCCGCTATCCGAGTGGTGGCCGTCGTCGTGGGATTGTCCCATGTACGAAAGGCCGGCTGCTACTGATAAATTTGTTAGCAAGAGTTGGAAAGCGCAGGCGAGTACCACTCCAGCTATCAAGGCGATAAAAAATTGCGGCCCGGAATAAAGGAGTGCTGCGTCTTCTGCTGTGTTTGTAGTAGTCTGCTCTACTGGCACTTGAGCCAGCCAGAACCCGATGTTATACAGTTGTGGATTTATTGGCAAATTTTGATACATAGTATATTCCTCGTTAAGGAGTGGGTGCGCGCGCTCATTGGCGCGAGTTAACCAATGTATAGTTTTAGACTCATGCCCCCAATGGCAAGCATCGCCTTATTGACGAGCTAAAGCATCCCCCTACAGTCGGAAGTGTAGAAATATGTCTGTGGCTGGCTGTCACTTTAGGGATATTTGTGGTATGTAAGTCTGATTAAAATAATCGCAGAGGAGAATCTGTGGTCGATCGATATTAAGAGTTGGTACAGAAGCCCAGACAAATTGTTCACAATTCATCTACCAATGCCATAGCAAATTAGCTTTCAAGGAATTCGATAGTGCAGCGAGAAAGTCATGCAATTATTATTGGCGGCAGTTTAGCAGGACTGTTGGCCTCTAGAGTATTAGCAAAACACTTTGACCGAGTAAGTATTGTTGAACGAGATTTTTTTCCAGAAAAACCCGCACCTCGCCCCGGTATTCCTCAATCTCGTCATCTTCACATCCTTTTTAATCGGGGAAAAATGATCCTAGAAGAGTTTTTTCCCGGCTTGGAAAACGAACTGGTAGCTGCTGGTGCTCCTAGGTTAAATCCGAAGTCGATCGGGTGGTTTAGTCCGGCGGGTTGGGCCCCGCAATCTAGCCCGGATCTCAATGATTTAATTATGTTCAGTCGGGATTTACTTGATTGGCAAATTCGCCGTCGCTTGGCTGAAAGAATGAACGTGCATTTCCTCGAAGGATGCACAGTAACGGGGTTGCTGGCGAATGCCTCACGCACGGAAGTTGCTGGCGTGTCGGTGCGTTTTCGCGATCGTCAAAACCCTGGTAACATCCATGCAGAGAATTTGAATGCAGATTTGGTAGTCGATGCTGCAGGCAAAGTTTCCAAAACACCTCAATGGTTGAAAAGTTTGGGCTATGAACCTCCACAAGAAACCGCTATCAATGCTTTTGTGGGCTATGCCAGTCGCATCTATGAAGGCAGCGGTAAATTGTCAAACACTGCGCCAGTATTTGTGTCAACCGCACCGCCATTTCGCACCCGTGGCGGTGCAATTTTTCCGATCGAAGGCAATCGCTGGCTGGCGCTTCTCATCGGGGGCGATCGCGATTATCCTCCCGCAGACGAAGCAGGTTTTCTAGAATTTGCCCGCACTTTGCCAACCCCGACAATTTATGATGCAATTAAAGACGCAGAAGCAATAACCCCTGTTTATAGTTATCGAGGTACAGAAAACCGTTTGCGCCACTACGATCGCCTCTCCCGTTATCCTGAAAATTTGGCAGTTATCGGTCATGCAGTTTGCGCTTTTAACCCGATATACGGACAGGGAATGACGGTTGCTGCACTAGATGCTCAGATGCTAGATGAATGCCTGCAAAAGCAAAGAGAGCGGTATCCAGAAGGCGATTTAACAGGCTTTGTGCGACAATTTCAACAAAAACTAGCAAAATTACACACTATTCCTTGGACGTTTGCCATCAGTCAGGATTCCCGCTATCGGGGAAGTACAGGTGCTAAACCAAATTTGATCACGCGGCTGATTATTGAGTACATGGAGTTGGTGTTAAAAGCGCTTGTCGATGATGCTAAAGTTTGTCAAGCTTTTTTGGAAGTTCTGCACATGATTGAGTCGCCGGCGGTACTTTTTCATCCCAGTATTGCGGTTAAGGCGATCGGGCAATTAGTCACTGTTCGGTAGCAGGCAAAATTAAGATCGAGAGTTTATACAGAATCAGGTTAGTTTTGCCAATTCTATTTTTTCCCCGCCGAGTAACGAAGATAAAGGCAGATGAAATCCTATTCATCTGCGTTGATTTAACTTGATATGATGTCCGCTACAACCTGCATGATAAAAAGGATCACTTTGGCGACTGCGGTTTTCTGGTATTTCACGTAATTAAGATGGGTAAAATCCGATTTAGTACCGCACTTGTGGGTTTTTGAAATAAATCATTTGATTTATTTCAAAAAATGTTTGCAGTCACGACTTACCCACAGGAGTCAAGAAACCGGGTTTTTTCCCATATCCCTCGCGCTTCACGCTATATTGTCGTAAAAAAAATCGGTTTCTGCAGCAGAGAATAATATAGAGTTGTGCAATTGTCACTTGCCAGTCAAACAATCTAATTGTTCTTGCATTTGGGCGGTAACTCGATCGAAACAAGCATCAACATAATCGCGATCGCGCGCCGCCTCCGAACCGTACCTCTCAAATACAATAGGTTCGCAGACGCGAGTCCGAATTTGCACGGGTAAAGGCAAGTTCGGCAAAGGCCCAATACTCAATCCCCAAGGCAATCCCAAATATACCGGAAATACCACCGGATCGATGCCCAACAACCACGGCATCCCCCATTCATGCAATTGCTTAACTTGTTCGTACAAATCTGCCAAAACTATCAAAGTATCGTGGGCACCGTGCGATACAATCGGTACAATTGGCACTTCTTCTCGCAATGCTAATTTGATAAATCCCTTGCGTCCAGCAAAGTAGATTCGATCGCGCAAGTGGTGGGGGCGAAAAACATCTTGGGCGCCGCCCGGATAGACGAGAACTGGGGCATTTTTTCGCAAAGCTGCGATCGCCATTTTCGGATGCGCCTTGAGAGCACCACACTGAACCGCCATGCTAGCAACATCAGGAGAAACTTCCCAAACCGTGGGGTGCATCAATCCATAGGCCAAGCGTTCCGTGCCGTACCTGCGGAACCATTCGTATAGGAACATAAACATATCAGGAGCGGCAAGTCCCCCGTTGTGAGAACCGACAACGAGCATTTTTCCGCTCGCGGGGACGTGGTGCCAGCCGTCGCTTTCTACGCGAAAATAGTAGCGGTACAGCCATTCCCAGAATGGCAGCCAAAACTGAATGAAGTCGGGATTGCGATCGTCTAAAGATAGACCGTCAAAGGGATATTTAGAGGATTTGCCGTTTTTTTTGTTAGTAGTTTTTGTCACTGGAAAAATATTTAACGCTTTGGTCATTATATAGCAGAAGGAAGAAAGCTTTAACTCTGGAAGAGAGAAGGGTTTAGTTATTTGGGAAAGCAGGAACAAGGGAGGAGATTAATTGGGCTTTGACTATCATTGTGCGTAACATCATCCCGATCGCCCTGCGAAAAAAAAATTTTTCCTATCATTAATAGGCTCCCATTCCAAAGGAATATGCCGCATTAGTTTCAGCAATTGAAAACCTCATAAACATCGAGTGCGGTTGCTATAGCAATATAATTAAATCAGAATTAGCGCAACTATTTGGTTTCTGATTTGAGCGGGCTGCTTTTGTTCGGAGGTTTTGTGCTGGTTGTCTCCACAGGAACAAAACCGTTTGCAAACAGCTACAGCAACTGTCGCCGATGGCGGGGTGGCTTTAGCCACAAAAACACAACTGTGCCTCAAGCCGATAAGTTTCCGTTTTGGAAGATTTTATCAAATTGACCCCAGCCATCGCGTCAATGCTAGCGATTGGCGCTGTTTGCCACAATTTTAATAGTTGTGGACGCACGTACTACGATTTTGTGTCGGAAGATAAAGTAGTGAAGCAATCTCAAACCCTTGATTTAACGCCCTTGAGTGCGTAAGTCCTGTTTAAGTAAGGTACGATCGACAGTGGAGTTATGTGAGCGCGATCGAAGAACTGTATCCGGCTTGTGCCAGCCCACTACGACGATGGGGTCGATCGCGCCCATCGCCTGTCAATCTGAATATTGGAGCATCTCAACCACAATCTCGCTCTCGAATCTGCCAAGAATTCACATGAAATGTAGCCCCATATTACTCAACTGCAACAACTGACAGCTAAATGGTTTAACGAACACAACAAATGACTTGCAGTCCTAGTAAACTGTCCCGCATTTAAACAGTTAACTGTTGACTTTTCCCCTCTGCCATTCCCCGACTCAGACACTCTGGCCTTCTCCCTCCCCCGCTCTGCCATAATGAGTCATTTATCGGCGTAGCAGCTTTATTTGTCTTCGCTCAACTCACCAAACATTAAAATATATAAATTAAACTTGACTTGCGGTCATAAAAAAGTTATATAAAGCTTTTTTGTGGAAGACAAATCGATTTTTTTGCTATATTGACCTGCAATTAAGATAATGATTGTGGTTAAGTGAGGATTTGAACGGATGAAAAACTTGAATTGCTGGAATAAGCCCGCTGCAGTGCTGGGCGCGATCGCGATCGTAGCCGGAAGTTTGCAGGCGAATGCCATCGGTGTTGCCGCCCCATCAACATCCACCGTCAGTCAAGATGCGGAAAATATTTCCTTTGAAGATAGCGCCACGTTTCAAATAGCCCAGGCTGGCAACCTTTGCCGTAAAGTCACTCCCAAAGAAGGTTTGACCGTTCGCCAGAACCCAGACCCCAAATCCCCTAGAGTTGGCGGGGTAGGACTTAACACTCAGGTAACACTGTCCCAAGGCGCTACTTCTGTTAAAGCCTCCGACGGTCGCCTCTGGATTCAAATTACCGCTCCCGTCACAGGGTATGTAGCTAGCGGCTATCCCAACGACGAAAGTAATTTAGGTTCGTGCACAATTAGTCAAACTCCTGCACCAGCACCAGCACCCGCACCAGCGCCAGCACCCGCACCAGCGCCAGCACCCGCACCAGCACCCGCACCAGCGCCAGCACCAGCACCAGCACCAGCACCAGCGCCAGCACCAGCACCAGCACCCGCACCAGCGCCAGCACCAGCACCAGCACCAGCACCAGCGCCAGCACCAGCACCAGCACCAGCACCAGCACCAGCACCCGCACCTGCGCCCGCACCTGCAACCGGCCCAGTAAGTCTCTGCCGCCAAGTAGAACCTCGCGTAGCGCCGAGGGGTCTAGCTATCCGCACCGAGCCTTCAAAGACTTCTGCTGTTAAAGGCGGTGTACCGGCTAACGGTCAAGTAACGCTGGTACCGAATTTCCAGTTAGTGAAAGATAAGAATGGAGAAAACCGCAATTGGGTTGAGATTTCAGCCCCTGTGGCAGGATTCATCTCGGCGGGAAATTTGATCATGTGCAAGTAAACTTCTGAGTTCGATCGCTCTTTTTGACTAAAAGAGCGATCGACACCGAAAATAGTTTTAAGATTGTCGCGCAGCAAGCGAACAAAGCCCAGCCCAGAGTGCTTCCTGGACTTACGCATGAATAACTTATTTCTGTCGGGAAGCAGCGGTAGCGAATCTTTCTAGGTCTATGTTTTTCGTCGGTTGCATCAAGTCCTAGCTTGGTTCCTCACAACGCATCCGGGGTGAAAGAATTTAAGCAAAAAGCAGATCGACCTTTCTAACTACAGAGGCCGCTTGCCCAATCTTGGTGTCCGCGATTTGGTTTACACTTCGATTGTCGGCCAAGCCAGACAATTTCCCACTTATTTTGCCTGATGCTGAACTCAATGCGGTCTCGCATTGCACCAAGAGAATCGTCAGCTAAACCGATGACTGTATGTACAATTACTGCTGTTTCTCGCGTGGGATATTCAACCGAAATTTGCTCGCTTTTTCGGCCTTCAGATTCTTCACCGAAAATAAAGAGTTTTGCGGCGATATCTTTGGGTTTGGAGACGGTAATTTTGCGACTGGCAAGGAACTGTTTAGCGTTAATTGCTTCGTAGTTTGATCGGGCGGCGGGCTGCCCCATTGCTGCGATGGGAATTTGGATGCAGGTAAAAACAGCTAGGAAAAAGAGCGATCGCTTCACAATTGAGTTGTTCATGAGGCTGCAGATTGTGCGAGAAACTTTTGTCTCCGAGATGCGAAAGCCGCCAAATCTGCCTCGGTGAATTGAGTTTGCTGCCATGAGGGGCGCGACATTAGTCGATCGCACCAAGCTTGAATTTTAGGATAGCCGTCTAGGGACACATCAACCCAAGATAGCAAGGGCACGACGGTGCCGGCAACGCATTCGGCAAACGTGACACTGTTGCTAGCGAAAAAAGGGCGATCGTCCAACAAACCTTCAAAGAAAGTCAGCACAGTATTGACTTTTTCCTTAGCCTTTTCTATTACTTGAGGTTCAGGAGTTCCCCAGCCCATTTTTTCACTGCTGAGGGGGTAAAGTGCCGGCGCAAGTTCGTTAACCGTGACCAATTCTACCATCCTCACAACTGCCAAATCTTTCGGTTCTTTTGGCAACATTGCCGGTTCTGGATACTTCGTTTCTAGATAGTCAAGAATTGCCAGAGACTCGACGACGGTGAAGTCATCATCCACCAAAACAGGGATGCGGTGAAAAGGATTCATTGCGATAAAGTCTGGCTGCAAGTGATCGCCGTCCAAGTGGATTTCTACTAATTCAAAGTCGAGGTTTTTTTCTAATAGGGCGATCCACACGCGGCGGGAGTTGGCGGAAATGGGAGTGTGATAAAGTTTCATAAATGGTGGGGGTAATTATTGAAAGGTAATATAGCAATCCTAAATCAGTTTCAATAACTGGTTAACTGGTTCCCAGGTTCTGCCTGGGAACCGATGTCCAGAGGCTCTGCCTCGGCTGCGACAATGGAGGCAGAGCCTCCGGATATGCGTTCCCAGGCAGAGCCTGGTAACGAGTATAATCTAAAATCTAAAATCTAACATCTAACATCTCCACTTCTCACCTTCCTTAGAGCCGTCAACCCAGTCTAAGCCCCACTTAAAATCTTTATCCATCTCTGATTGGCCTCTAAAATATTTCTCATTCTTGCTAACTTTAAAAGTCTTGTCATCAACATTCTCAAACAAGGCAATGGCACATACCTCTATACCATCAATAGAATTATCCAATTTCACTTCGATATCTTCCTGATCAATTACCTCTGGCAATTTGATTTTGACAACACCATTAGCCTCAGACCATTTAGCTATGCCCTGATAGATCCAAGCGTAAACTAGAATCCGCTTAAATTCAGCAACCTTGTCGCCATTTATCTGCAAAATCTCACCTTTATCACCCTTACGGTCATCTTCACCCAGATGAATATACGGAGTTGTAGAGAAATTACCAAACAATTTGCCCAGGGCTTGTATACCGTCCTTTTGTCCATCTTTTAGCTCATACAAGCAACCCAGATCAAGATCAATAGCAGTTTTGCTGCCATCTGGTCGAGTTCCTTGACTCCAATTCAGTTGAACTATAATTTCACCCAGTCCGCCACTTGGCGTAATTATCGGGGGTTTTACAGCCTCTTCCTTTGGTTTATTATAAACAGGAAAATCTGGCTTTTTATCACTACTTGCTGTAGATGTTGCCCCCAAATCATTGCCTACTTCTGACTGTATAGTTCTCTTTCTAGTTCTCCGATTTAAATTTAATTTAAGAGGAGGCGGAGTTGACTTATTAGTGGGAGAATCATCGCTTTTTTCAGACTTAGTTCGCAACACAATAGACTCTTCGTTTCTCAGAGTAGTGACCGGTGGTGTTTGTGGAGGAGGAAGCTTAACCACAGTTTTCTGCTTGTTCTCAGCCACCCTTTTCTCAGCCTTCTCAATAATTTTTTTCAAAACCTCAATTTCTATTGGTTGCTCTTCAAGGTCATATTCAAGGTCATAGGTGTCACCTTCACGACTTAAGTAATCAAGAGCCGCACTCTTATCGAAAGTAGATTCATCAAAACGATTGATTAATTTTTGGATGGTGTTGGTGTCTTCGATCAAAATTCCCACTTCAAACTCTGGGCTACTTTCCTTAGAGGTGAGAAAGTTATGACTTCCCAGCATGGCAAAGTTGTTATCACACACCAAAAACTTTTCATGGGTACCCAATTCCTTCAAATAGAGGAACTCAGGATGTTCATTTTGGAGTTGACGCAATTTGGGCAATGCTCCATACCAAAATGTATCTATTTGATCTCTAGCCAGATCCTCCAATTTACCCCAACCAATATCAATCCGAACACGTCGCTTTATGAGTTCTTCGCACTTCTCAATCACTACAGCAGTAGCCCAAGAGGTCAGCCAAGGACATACCAGAATCAATCGCTCTTGAACATTTTCCAGCGCATCACTAAGCACTTTTCGACTCTGACCACGGTTAAACACTAGCCGATCTTCATATTGCTTATCACTGGGTTCATCGACCTGACTTGTGATGATATCAGGTCGATTTTCTAACAGAGACTTTAAATCCTCTAGTTTTTGCTCTATTCTCTGGTTTTGCTCAAGCAGGCTGCCATGACTCTCACTCAATTTGTCTAATTGTTGCTGCAACTCTCTCAAGCGTTGATTTTGCAAAATTAGTTTGGGCTTCTGTTTTTGAGAATTGTCTTTATTTTCATTAGACATAGACACATTACCTCAAATTTTTTTATACAGCGGTTCCCTAAAGTAGGAGTACCTAAGCTCCTTCTGAGTATATCAGTCAGCCAAAAAAAATATAGCTGTCACCTGGTGACAGCTATTTTGTTTATCAAAAAGGCGGACATTATTGCCCGCCCCATCAAACTAGCGATTAGTCATCAAACGATCGACTTAGTAATCGAAGTCGCCGCCGCCCATGCCGCCGCCAGCGCCAGCAGCAGCAGCGCCATCCTTCGGTTCAGGCTTGTCAACGACGATGCACTCGGTTGTCAGCACCATACCAGCAATAGATGCGGCATTTTGCAGAGCAGAACGAGTCACCTTCGCAGGGTCAACGATTCCAGCTTCAAACATATCGACAAACTCATTTGTCGCTGCGTTGAAACCAACGTTGAACGGCTTTTCTTTGACGCGCTCAGCAATCACAGCGCCGTTCAAACCAGCATTTTCAGCAATCCGCTTCAGAGGAGCAGCCAGAGCCCGTGCCACAATCAAAGCACCGGTCAATTCTTCGCCCTTCAGGCTGCTGTTAGCCCACTCTTCCAATTGAGGAGTCAGGTGAGCCAAAGTTGTACCGCCACCAGGAACAATTCCTTCTTCTACTGCAGCTTTGGTTGCGTTGATCGCATCTTCAAGACGCAGTTTGCGATCCTTCATTTCTGTTTCGGTAGCCGCGCCGACTTTGATCACTGCGACGCCGCCAGCCAATTTGGCCAAACGTTCTTGCAGCTTCTCTTTGTCGTAGGAAGACTCGGTTTCGTCCATTTGACGGCGAATTTGTTCGCAGCGGGACTTAACGGCGGCTTCGTTACCTTCGGCAACAATTGTGGTGCTGTCTTTGGTGATGGTGATGCGGCGAGCTTTGCCGATCATGTCGAGCTTGGTGTTTTCCAGTTTCAAACCGGCGTCTTCGGTGATTAGTTGACCGCCGGTCAATACGGCGATATCTTCTAACATGGCTTTGCGTCGATCGCCAAAACCGGGTGCTTTAACAGCAGTCACGTTCAACACACCGCGCAGTTTGTTGACAACGAGGGTAGCTAAAGCTTCTTTCTCAATGTCTTCTGCAATGATCAACAGCGGGCGGCCGGAACGAGCTACTTGTTCGAGCACAGGTACTAAATCTTGTACCAGAGCAATTTTCTTGTCTGTCAGCAAGATGAAGGGTTCTTCGAGAATCGCTTCCATCCGTTCGGTGTCGGTGACGAAGTAGGGAGAAATGTAGCCTTTGTCGAAGCGCATCCCTTCGGTGATTTCGAGTTCGGTGGTCATGGATTTGCCTTCTTCAAGGGAAATCACGCCTTCCTTGCCCACTTTATCCATTGCGTTAGCAATCATTTGACCGACTTCATCGTCGTTACCAGCCGAGATGGAGCCGACTTGAGCGATGGCTTTGGAATCTTCTACTTGTTTGGCGTGTTCGGCAATTTTTTCTACCAAAAACGTGGTTGCTTTGTCAACACCGCGTTTGAGGGCGATCGCATTTGCACCGGCTGCTACGTTGCGCAGGCCTTCTTTGACCATTGCGTGAGCCAAAACCGTAGCAGTTGTGGTACCGTCGCCTGCTGCGTCGTTGGTTTTGGAAGCTGCTTGACGGATCAGGGCAACGCCTGTATTTTCTACGTGGTCTTCGAGTTCGATTTCTTTGGCGATGGTAACACCGTCATTGACGATCTGAGGAGCTCCGAATTTCTTTTCGAGAACCACGTTACGGCCTTTGGGGCCGAGGGTTACGGCCACTGCTTCGGCCAAAATGTCCATACCGCGTTCGAGGGCGCGACGTGCATTTTCGTTGTAGATGATACGCTTAGCCATAGTTTTTGGGGATGAGAGGGTTTGAGATTTTGGATTGGGGATGATGGATTTTAGTCATTTGTCCCGTGTCATTAGTTGTTTGGCGGCGTTCGCTTTAAACTAATGACTGATGACTAAGGACTGATGACTAATAATTAATTAGTTAACGATCGCCAGAATGTCTTTTTCTGCAAGCAAGACGTATTCGTCTGTGCCGAGTTTGATGTCGGTGCCGGCGTACTTCGAGTACAGAACTTTGTCGCCGACTTTGACTTCCATTTCTGTGCGGCTGCCGTCGTCATTGCGCTTGCCGGGGCCCACGGCCGCGACTTCGCCTACTTGGGGCTTTTCCTTAGCTGTGTCGGGCAGAAGGATGCCGCCGGCGGTTTTTTCTTCGCTAGCGCTTACTTTCACGAACACGCGCTCGCCTAACGGTTTAACGGTAGAAACACTCAGTGATACTGCTGCCATAAATAAATCTCCAGATTACAGATTGTCGTGAGTCAGTCGTCAGGGGTCACGATGAAAGCAACAGCGGACTACTTACAACTGACATATTAGCACTCTCGACTCCTGAGTGCTAATTTAGCTTTAGTCAGGGGCGATCGCAACTTAGTTGTCAGTACGGGTTCCCGAACCGAGAATGAGTAGGAGGGAGAGGGGGGAGTGGGCAGGGCTGTTTCATTCTCTTGTAGGGGCCGCCCCCCGTGGCTGCCCCCATGTCCCAAACGCCTGTGCAGTCGTCTGTGGCGGGGTAGGCACGGGGGGGTAGGCATTCTTGGCACTACCCCTACAGAGTCAAAATTCATGTTTTTGGTGAGAATGAAACAGCCCTGGGGGAGTGGGGGCTGTGATGATGACTTTTGATCGCTAACCAATTACTGTTGACGAATGAATAAAATGCTTGAAAATAACGATGAATCTTGCAGCCAAGGCTTGAGCGCTTGCGTCCAAAGCCTGGGAATCCCTCAAATCGAGCGGCATATTTTTATCTGTGCCGACCAAACCGTGCCCAAGTGCTGCGATCGGCAAACCAGTCTGGAGGCGTGGAATTACTTAAAAAAACGCTTGCAAGAATTGGGGCTCGACAAGCCAAGTGCCACTCGACCAACCTGCGTCTTTCGCACGAAAGCCAATTGCCTGCGAGTGTGCGCGTCTGGCCCGATTATGGTAGTCTATCCAGACGGAGTGTGGTATCGCGACGTTACTCCCCCCGTCATTGAGAGAATTATTCAGGAACATCTCCTCAACTCAAAGGTCGTTCAAGAATACGCTTTCTTAACTCATCCTTTGCCTGTGCCTCCTGATGCACAGCAAAACATTTAAGTATAGCGCTGTTTAAAGTACAGGGTTATAGGTAAAGTGTTAAATTTAAGGTTAAGGGTGAGAATTTGAGACAGTTTGGCGTCCGGGCGATCGCACGTGCTACAGCTCAATAAAACTGTAGTTAGGTTCTTGTCTTCCTTGTGCGGCTTCCCGTGTTCCTTGTGTTTCTCAAAAGGTACAGTAAAAAAAATCGATCGGAGGAACTGTGAAATTTTGTGCAAAAATTTCTCAGTGGCCGACACTAAGCAGGTTGCCAAACTACACTAGAAACAGTTAAATACGTAAGTAGGGAGTCTGCTTAAATTTCTCTATATCAGAAGTATAATTTAAAACCGGGGCATTAACCTGAAATTGAACTGATCGAGATTAAAGATATTTAACTTGCGCTCTGTTAGGGAATCTCCAATCAATCAAGACCGATCTTGACAGGGCGATCGTCCATTACAGGTTTGGGCTGCATTCCAGGTCGTAAGACACTCACAAACAGCCGTCAATTATAGGTTGGAAAGCGGTAATACCCGCCCCGCTTTCCCTCACCGCCATCCCTTCAGTCGATCGTCGTCCTCCACCCCCAGCCGGGTGGCGGGGGACTGACGGAAAAAACAGAAGTGAAAACAAGGAAGCGTGCGGGATACTTTAGCGGGAATAAACATGACAAAGGACAATAATTCAGGAGAGCAAAAACGGCTGATGCTGGTTGACGACGACCCCAACTTGATCTTGCTCGTCAAGGACTACTTGGAGTTTCGGGGTTACAACGTCATTACAGCAGAAAACGGCAGAGACGCTCTGGAAAAACTAGAACAAGAAGTTCCCGACTTGATTATCTGCGATGTGATGATGCCGGAAATGGACGGCTACACTTTAGTCAAACACATCAGAGAAGACCCTCGCACTAACTGGATTCCGGTTCTTTTCTTGTCCGCAAAAGGTCAAAGTTCAGACCGAGTAAAAGGCTTGAGCACTGGGGCGGACGTTTATATAGTCAAGCCTTTTGAACCAGAAGAACTGGTAGCCCAAGTAGAATCTTCTCTGAAAGCAGCCTCCCGCTTGATTGGCCACTCAAATCCCGGTATGGAGAGTGGCCCAAAAATTAAGGCGCGCCGCAATGTCGAATTGACTCCCACTGAGTTAAAGGTGGTACAGTTGCTAGCGCAGGGTATGGCAAACCGCCAGATCGCAGACGTGATGAATGTCAGCCAGCGGACTATCGAAAGCCACGTCAGCAATATGCTGGGCAAAACAGGTCTGCACAACCGGACAGAGTTAGCTCGCTGGGCTCTTGAAAGCAAAAAGGCTTGAGCCGAGGTAGTCTGCGCTATGAAATCAGGGGAGCAAAATCTACTGCTATGCGCTGGGCGTATGCCTGCTTGGCGGTAGGGCGGTGGGCGCGGTAGTTTGAAGACGCCATTAACCTTGACACGGCAGCCTGTATTGAGTTAGTAGGCGTATAGTTTGTGAGGGCCCCTCGCTCAAATGCAAGCAGGTTTAAAAGAACCCTCTGGCGGTAGAGCCGAAAATATGAAATACTGGGGAGATGGAGTTTTCTGAAGTCTAATCTATTGCCTCAGTTAGCTCCATGTTGCTAAAATGTGATATTTAGATTAACTTCTTTCTACAATTATTAGGTCTAAGTTTCTATGACAAACTTAATGAACCGCCTTTCTATTTTTGTGGACGGGAACAATATGTTCTACGCTCAACAAAAGAACGGTTGGTTTTTTGATCCTCGCAGGGTGCTCGAATATTTCAAAACTTCGCAGCCGAATGTCATCTTGATCAATGCTTTCTGGTATACGGGTCTGAAAGACCCCCAAGATCAAAGGGGATTTCGAGATGCTTTGATAAGTCTAGGTTACACGGTTCGCACTAAAATTCTTAAGGAATATTACGACGATGCTTCGGGCAGATATTCTCAAAAGGCTAATTTAGACATTGAGATTGTGGTTGATATGTTTAATACCGTGGATCAATACGACCAAGTTGTGCTGTTTAGCGGGGATGGGGATTTTGAGCGGGCGATCGAGCTGCTCCGCTCGAAAAATACTCATATTACTGTGGTATCCACCGAAGGAATGATTGCTAGAGAGTTACGAAATGCTACAGATAGGTATATAGACCTAAATGAAATTAGGGAACATATCGAGAAGATGGATTATTAGTCATTAGTCATTAGTCATTAGTTAGTAGTTATTAGTCAGCAGTTATGGGTTATGGGTTATGGGTTATTAATTATTCGTTATTGGCGCGAAACACGGGACTGGTGCTCCCGCCCAAAAACGCATACTTGCTTTCCGATAGGAGCCGCCAGTAGCCCAAAATTTTAGACTAAGGTTCAAGTTCCCAGATTCATCTGTGGATTAAATCTAAAATCTAAAATCTAAAATCTAAAATCGACTGACTGGAGGCTAAAAATCTAGAAAAACGGACAAGTAAAAATCAGGAAAACACTTTTTTAGAGCTATGAAAACTCAACCAAGTCAAGACCGGATTATTATTTTCGATACGACTTTGCGGGACGGAGAACAATCTCCGGGTGCATCTCTGAATGTGGATGAAAAGCTGACGATCGCTCGCCAGTTAGCGAGATTGGGCGTGGATGTGATTGAAGCGGGTTTCCCTTTCACCAGCACGGGAGATTTCGAGGCAGTCCAAAAAATAGCCCGATCGGTTGGCACAGAAAATGGGCCGACAATTTGCGGTTTAGCGAGGGCGAGAAAGGAGGATATTAAAACAGCAGCCGAGGCTCTGAAACCCGCCGTAAATTCGCGAATTCATACGTTTCTGGCTACGTCCGATATTCACTTGGAGCATAAGTTGAAAAAGACGCGGGCTGAGATTCTGGAAATTGTGCCGGAAATGGTGGCTTACGCTAAGTCTTTTGTGGATGATGTGGAGTTTTCGCCGGAAGATGCTTGCCGATCGGAACCGGAGTTTTTGTATCAGGTTCTGGAACGGGCGATCGCAGCGGGTGCGACTACTGTTAATATTCCCGATACTGTCGGCTACACGACTCCGAGCGAGTTTGGGGCTTTGATTCGCGGAATTAAGGAAAATGTGCCGAATATCGATCGCGCAATTATTTCGGTGCACGGTCACAATGACTTAGGATTGGCTGTTGCTAACTTTTTGGAAGCCGTAAAAAATGGCGCCAGACAGTTAGAATGCACGATTAACGGGATTGGCGAACGGGCGGGAAATGCGGCTCTGGAAGAGTTGGTAATGGCGCTTTACGTGCGGCGCCAATATTATAATCCGTTCTTGGGCAGGCCTGCGGATTCTGAGGAGCCGCTGACAAATATTGACTCGCGCCAAATTTACAAAACTTCCCGCTTGGTTTCCAATTTGACGGGGATGTTGGTGCAGCCAAATAAGGCGATTGTCGGGGCAAATGCTTTCGCTCACGAGTCGGGAATTCACCAAGACGGAGTGCTCAAAAATAAGCGGACATACGAGATTATGGACGCTGAGTCGATCGGCTTAACTGAAAATCAAATCGTGTTGGGTAAATTGTCGGGGCGCCACGCTTTCCACACTCGCTTGAAAGAGTTGGGTTTTGAAATGGCCGACGATGAGCTAAATAAGGCTTTTGTCAAGTTTAAAGATTTGGCAGACAAGAAAAAAGAGATTACTGATTGGGATTTAGAGGCGATCGCCAATAACGAAGTCCACCAAGCACCGGAACTTTTCCGCTTAGAATTGGTGCAGGTTTCTTGCGGCGACAAATCTCGGCCGACAGCAACTGTCACTGTGCGGAATCCGGCGGGTGAAGAATTGACCGATGCTGCGATCGGTACTGGGCCAGTGGATGCGGTTTACAGGGCAATTAACCGGGTGGTAAACGTACCCAACGAGTTGATAGAGTTTTCTGTACAGTCGGTGACAGCGGGAATAGATGCGATCGGCGAAGTAACTATTCGCTTGCGGCACGAAGGCAAAGTATTTTCCGGCCACTCAGCAAATACCGACATCATAGTAGCCTCCGCAGAAGCTTACATCAGCGCTTTAAATCGCCTTTACGGCGCATTGCAGCAGGAATCAACTGCTGGTAAGACATCGAAAGTTGCAACAGTAGCTCAGTCTTAAATTGTCAATTCTTTACCAGTTTTCAGTTAATTTGTAGGGCGGGCATTGCTCGCCCTACTGCTTTAAAAGTACCGGGAGATGAGAGGAAATGGATAAATTTTGGGTGCATTTATTGTTATCGATCGCAGCAATTTTGAATTGGGCTTTAGTTGGAGCGCCAGATGCAGCTAAGGCTCAAAGCGAACCTCAACCTGCGGGACAGACTGTGACGATAACTGACCCCAATCCAGTAGTCAAACCTACTGACTGGCCTTACATAACCTTAAAACTCCTAGCATCACAATTCAACTGCACCCCCACACCGAATCTTTCATCAACTTATTTTCTATCTGATATAGAGATGACACGCTACGAATTCGCACAGGTTTTATCGGAGTGTTTATATAAAGTAAGTCAAGTTCTACCCACATATGTAGAAAAACAAATTCTCAAAAAGGAAGATTTAGCACCTATACAAAAACTGCAAGAAGAATTTAGCGCGGAACTTGGCGGATCGACACCTCTTAAGGGAATTTGGCCGCCGATATCCATTCAACCGAACGAGCCTATTTACAAACACCTACAGTTAATAGTACACGAATACGGCTGCGTTCCAGAAACGAGAAATAGCAGTTACGATCTTGGCAACACAGAATTGAAGGAAGCAGAATTCGTAGAAATTTTCAACGGTTGTTTGGGGCGAGTTAATCAATTGGCAGCATCTGGTAAAAAACAGTGGACGCGAGCCGAATTAGAACCTGTGGCTAAACTGGAGATTGAATTTTATTACAGGCGTATTCGATAATACAAAAATTTGCAGCCAGAAGACACGAATAAGTTGCCAACTAATCCCCGTCAATCAAACACACGCAACAAATAGTCAATAATATGCAAGACGAAACTTTAAAAAAAGAGCGACAATTCCACGATGCTTGGGCATCTACGATCGATATTGACGGCATTCGAGTCAATGATTATTTTGAAGCTTGTACAGCACCAGAAAATAGATTTATTCTCAAACAAATCGGCGATATTACTGGCAAACGCCTCTTAGATTTAGGCTGCGGCGCGGGAGAAAACAGCGTTTACTTTGCTAAAAAAGGCGCGCATTGTGTGGCGGCGGACTATTCTCAGGGCATGGTAGAAGTTGCTCTGAAATTGGCAGAGAAAAACGGCGTCATAATAGAGGGCTGCACTGTAAATGCAATGGCTATGGATTTCCCGGACAACAGTTTTGATATTGTTTACGCTTCTAATTTGCTGCACCATTTGCCGGAACCATCCCAGGCAATTCGCGAAATGCACCGCGTGCTGAAACCGGGCGGCAAAGCTTGTTTTTGGGACCCGATGAAGCACAATCCGGTGATTAATGTTTACCGCAGGATGGCTACTGAGGTGCGGACGGAGGATGAAACTCCTTTGGATATTAATATTGTAAATTTTGTCAAGTCTTTGTTTTCCGAGACGGCTTATGATACGTTTTGGCTGACATCGCTGTGGATTTTTTTGCGCTTTTATTTAATCGAAAAAGTGCATCCGAATGAGGATCGTTATTGGAAAAAGATTATCATTGAACAAGAAAGATTGAAGCCGGAATATTCTCGGTTAGAAGGGTTGGATGGGTTTTTGAAGAGGTTGCCTTTGATGAAGCGGTTGGCTTGGAATTTGGCTGTGGTGGCAACGAAGTAATTAAAAGAAGTACAATAAGTCAAAGCATTTAATTAAGAGGCTAATTATGCCAGAAACTATTACTGCTATCTACGAAAATGGGATTTTTCGTCCTCTGAGTCCTTTGTCATTGAATGATGGGGAAACTGTGCAAATCACAATTGTAGCGGAAGTGTCGCCGGAAGAACTCAAGGGCGATCGCGAAAAGGCGATTAAGTTGATGGATGTACGAAAATTGATGGGTTTGCCAACAAAACAGTTTAAGCTAGATGCAGCCGCAGAACAAAAGCGGCGCGAACTGTTTGAAAAACTCAAGGGAAGAGTGGGGAAACCTCTTTCTGAAATCGTTATTGAGGATCGTGGCCCGTGGTAAATGCCTATTTCTTAGACACCAGCGCTTTGGTTAAACGGTATGTGCCTGAATTGGGAAGTAATTGGATTCAATCAATTACTCTTCCTGCAGCAGGTAACTTTCTCGCGATTTCTCAGATTACTTGGGTGGAGGTATGCAGCGCTTTTTCACGCCGTCAACGAGAGGGTAGTCTATCTGTCGATGAGGTTGACCAACTTATGGAAGATTTTCGCACGGATTTTGACAACCAGTATGAAGTTCTTGAAGTCGATCGCACTTTGATAGAAACAGCGGGCGCACTGGTGATGCAAAACCCGCTGCGGGCTTATGATGCTTTGCAATTAGCGTCAGCTTTGCGCCTTCAATCTACTCTCGTTTCCGTGCCAGATACTCAACTGGTTTTTGTTTCGGCGGACAATCGATTGCTGAATATTGCTCAGTCTGCAGGGTTGGCGATTGACAATCCTAATAATTATCCGTAATCAAGCTGTGTGTAGTCAGGAATGCAAGTCCTACAAATCAGAGGACTAAAGTCATTACTAGAAACTACTTTTAGTGCGATCGTTATTTAGAGAATTTCTTTCAAAGTTTTAACTAAGATTTGATTCTGTTCCTCCGTACCTACACTAATCCGCAATTTGTCTTCTAATCGTGGCTGATTGAAGTATCGAATCAATATTCCCCGTACTTTGAGTGTTTGATAAATTCTTTCTGCATCGCCGTTTGGTGGCCTAACTAACAAAAAGTTGGTTTGCGAGGGCCAAACTTCAAAGCCTAATTCCTGGAAACTAACGGCTAGTTTTGCTCGCGAAGCCTTAATCTTTTCGGCGTTGGCTGTTTTGTGGTCTTGATCGGCGATCGCCGCCGCCCCCACTGCATAGGCTAAAGCATCCACATTATAGCTGTCTTTGATTTTATTTAATTCTGCCAGCAGCGCCGGATTTGCTATGCCAAAACCCAGCCTCAATCCTGCTAGGGAATAACCTTTGGAAAGCGTCCTCAATACTATAACATTACTGTACTTTTTTGTCAAGTTCAAAGCATTATTTTCTGCGAAATCTACATAAGCTTCGTCGATGACAAGAATGCCCGATAACTCTTTAGCTAGTTTCTCCAAATCTGCCACAGATATGGCTGTTCCCGATGGACTGTTTGGCGAAGCTACAAATGTCACTGCACCCTGGGCTGCGATTAACAAATCGACTGGTAACTTGTAGTCGTCGGGATAAGGAACTTCGACAAATTCTGCATCTTGAATTTCTGCCAAAGTGCGGTACAATACATAGGTTGGGGCGGGACAAACAATCTGTTTCCCGGCTTCGCCCACAGCGCGAACTATCAAGTTTAATAAATCGTCGCTGCCGTTACCTACAATAATCCAATCGTCAGCAACTCCAAAAACTTTACTAGCAGCAATGCGGAAAAGTTTGCCAGTTGGATCTGGATAGCGCCGCAGCATTTCTCCGTCTATTTCCTGAAGCACTTTTAAGGCTTTGGGAGAAGGCGGATAGGGATTTTCATTAGAATTTAGTTTAATAATTTTTGTGCCTAGCGGTGGCTGTTCTCCCGGCACATAGCCAGACATTTCCTGGATGCTTTTGCGAAAGTAATTCATTTATTAATTGAGTTTTGTGGAACGGGCATCTTGCCCGTTCTTGATAATGGTGCAAGATATATTGAGTTTTGTGGAACGGGCATCTTGCCCGTTCTTAATAATGGTGCAAGATATCAAGTTAAACAAATTATATCAAACAATTAGTGACTATCCGCGTTATACCCAAATCAATTAACTTTTGCATATCCGCTCGATCGTCCACCGTCCAGGCCACAATGTCAACTCCCTGACTCCGGCTTTCTTGAATTAGTGCCGGGTTTTCCAGCAACACGCGATACAGACTGCTAATCAAATTATCCTGATGCGCCACAGCTTGAGCAAATTGAGTTTTGTATGCTTCTAGATTAGCAACAATGTGTCCGATCGCCAAATCGCCAGATAGCCGCCGCACTTGTTCCAGAAATCCATCGTTAAAGGAAGTAATAACGCATTTATGTTGGATCTCTGCGCCCTTCAAAGTATTGACAAAATCCGCGACATCTGCATCAGACCACTCGCAGTGAGGTTTGACATCAAAGTAAAGAAATTTGTCAACATTTTGGAGGATAGCTAATGATTCTTTTAAGGTAGGAATTTTTTCTTGTGAAAATTCATCGCTAAACCATTTTCCCGCATTAAGTGTTTGCAATTGAGACAAAGTTTTTTCCCTAACTTTGCCAGAAACTCCAGTGATTCTATCTAATGTTGCGTCGTGAAAAATCACTGGTACGTTGTCGGCGGATAGCTGGAGGTCAAATTCGATCGAATGAGATCCACGGGCGATCGCCAGTTCAAAAGCTGCTAAAGTATTCTCCGGGGCGATCGCCGAAAATCCCCGATGTGCGATAATTTCTACATTCACTGTCTTGTGCCCTCTAAAAAATCTGCCACAGTTTGATTAAAAGTTTCCGGTTGAGTCAAAAAAGACCAGTGATTCCCCGGTACTTTTGCAACAGTAAGATTTTTCAAGTATCTCTTGTATGGCTGCATTTGCCAAGCCATGCGATTTACGCCTTTTTCCGGCTGTACAAACAAAGTTGGTATCTCAATATTTTCAGTTAAACCGGCAACTTTCATCACTTCTGAAAATATCTGATTTCTGGCGGCAATCGCAAATTTACTGCCCCAATTTCCGTCGGATTTTGGTTCGATTTGCTGTTGGAATACCATTTGCTGCACATCACTCCAATCTGCGAATTCTCCCGATTGTTTAGCTGCTGCTTCTGCTTGGGATAAAGTCGCAAACGGGCCCACACATTTGAGACAGTCTAATTTTCGGTAAACAATTGGCAGGGTAAGTTTCATCGCCGCGGGCATTTTGGTGATGAAGATGGGGTCTACTAAAATCATACTGCAAAAGCGATCGGGATTTTGCCTCGCCCAAATCGGTGCTAGTTTGCCCGTCCAAGAATGTCCTAAAATGTGGGCGTCTGGCCAGTTGAGATGTGCCATCAAAGCTTCTAAATCTGCGATCGCACTTTCAAAAGTATAGCCTGTTTTCGGTTTGCTACTTTCTCCGTGACCGCGCATATCGGGCGCTACAATATGATAGCGGTTGGACAAGTAATCGCCCAAGCTACTCCAGACACACGCACTATCTGCTAAACCGTGCAGCAGCAGCAAACGCGGAACTTTTTCTGTCCCAGTTTCTGGCTGCCATTCTAGGTATGAAAGTTCGAGTTCTGGTAATTGTAAAGTCTTACGAGTTGGCATGATTAGGGTATTTTATAGTTGGATAAATTTGATTTAACTTGTTTATGAACAGGCAAGATGCCTGTTCCACAAAGAGTGAATTTTATTGTACGGTTTTCCTCAACATGCTTGCGGGCCTTTTTCACAAACAATAAATCTTTTTGTGGGGTGGGGTGGGCTTCTAGCCCGCAAGATGCCTGTTCCACAAAGAGTGAATTTTATTGTACTGTTTTGATAAACAGGCAAGATGCCTGTTTCACAAAGAATCTTCTTGTGGGGTGGGGTGGGCTTCTAGCCTGTTTATGAACAGGCAAGATGCCTGTTCCACAAAGAGTGAATTTTCTTCTACAGTTTTCATAAACAGGCAATATTATTTTTTTACTAAAATAAATCTTCTTGTGGGGTGGGGTGGGCTTCTAGCCCGCCCTTCTGACTTAACCTTTGCCCTTCAAACTCAACAAGATAAACTGAGTTTTCTGCGCTTCATCAAAATTGTCATCGCTGACCAAAACTATACTCTGGCTGCCATCTGGCAAGCGCGGGCCGAGGGTCATTCCCTCTAAATTGTAAAGGGGAATTCCGAGTTCGCTTAAGTCTAACAGCAACTTTTTCTTAACAGGTTCGACCGCCACTCGTCCTTTAAAACTCTGGATTCTCGAAGTATCTGTAGCCGCCCCAACTGCTATTTGATAAATCCTAGCGCTGTATCCCGACAGGCCAAAAGAACGTTCTAAACTCAGAATTTGACCGCCACCGACAGTTACTAATTCTGTTAAACCGTTCAAAATAGTCATGGGAACTTGGTCGAGATTGTAAAGATTTTCTGAGACTAATTGCGGCGTTTTATCGACGATGATATAATGTAAAAGACGCAGTTTGCTTGCCTGTTCGGGGTCTAAATCTTGCATTAACGGCGCTTCCGTAGCTGCGAACAAACGAAACGGATCGAGACCGCCTGGACTAAAGGTTTCTGGGTCGATGGTTAAAGATTCAAAACCTAAATTGTCCACCACTCCTTGCTGCTGTTTTTCATCGCTGGCATCGGGAATATAGCGCTTTGGTATCGGCAAATTTCCCCGCATTTGCCCTGTTTGGAGGTCAAATTCTCCGAGAAAAGGAGGGATGCCCACATGAGTAACGCCTTCGCTGGCGACAAATACTGAATTGCGGGGAGAAAGGGCGATGCCTTCGGGATTGATGGAACCCCAAGAGAAGGTTTCACCGTCTGCTTTTTTGAGGGAGGTAACGCCTTCAACGGTAACTTTTTTCAGGCGAATATTTGCTGGATCGCTTGATGTGAGGTCTAGTCGGAGACTGTAAAATCTCGCTTCTCCGTTTTCGCTGGGGTCGTCGGAGAGAGCGTAAAAGCGATAAGCTTTGGAAGTGACTGCGCTAATACCTTTGGGGTCGTAGGTAATTCCTGACAAACCGCCGACGGGTACTCCTTCAAAATTCATTTTTGGCAATTGGTACTCGCCCAAAAATTCTAGGGACAATTCTGGAAAAGAGCGGTCTTTTGCAACTGCGGGAGGGGGGGCGCAAGCTGTGCAAACAGTTAAGAGAATTAGGGCTAGACTGAATAAGCGTAAAATACGTTGGCGAAGCCCGCCCCTACGGGGGCTACGCCAACGAAGAGGATCGCCCAGCGTCTTTAAATCCCAATAATTGCTCAGTGCGGTGACATTTATTTTGTTGCTCTTGTTGAACAGTTTGCTTTTGTGCCATCTTTGTGACATAATTTATACCGTTTTGTAGATATGCAAAACTTGATGTTTCCAGAAAAGATGCCGAATCGTGGCAACCAAATTTTGAGAATCAGAAGTTCTGTACCAATTGGGTGCTTGCTTTTTTTGTGGCTGTGTGCTGGTTCTATTGCTAGCGCCCAAACTAATCCACCAGCCCTCGATCAATTTTCTCCTAATCCTCTAGAACTTACCACACCCGATCCCCTAGCTCCTGCCAGTGAATCTTTGAGCAGCACTCAGCGGGACGAACTGACAGCGGCTTTGGAAGAGTTAAACTTAGAAGCAGCGACTAAACTGCAAGCTGGAGACGGCGCGGGTGCTTTTGAAATTTGGTTCCGAGAATTGCGGCTGCGGAGGTATCTGGGCCCGGCGGCGGAAATTGCTGCTTTGAGTCGGGTGGGAAGTGTTGCTTGGAGTAATGGTAAAAACCTCGAACTACAGCTTATTACCAAACGGTTGCAAGCAATTCAAAAAGAAGTCAAATCCCAAGTACCACTTAATACTGAGTTGCTACCCGCCTTCGCTGCGGCTTTTCAGCAGGTGCGCGCTAAAGGGCCGACTGTAGAAGTTTACCAAGAAATTCTCGAAAAGGCGCGCCAAAACCTAGATATATTGGCTGAAGGTCAGATTTTGAAGGCGATCGGGCTAATTCACATCAATTGGTTGAGTTACGATAAAGCTGCTCCGGTGTATGAGGAATTGGCAACTTTAATTCAGGAAAACCGCGCTTTATTTGCTGCTAATTCTGCTGTGCAAAATTCTGCTGTTGTTGCGGGAAACGGTGCGCCGCCGCAACCTGTAACTCCTCCAACTGAGGTAGATACCCTGAGACAGTTGGCCTACGTTTACCAACAGTCGAAACAACCCCTAAAGGCGATCGCAGCTAGGGAAAAACTAGCCTCAGTGTATCTTAACTTGCAAAATCCCAGCGCTATACCACCGCTCAAAATTGCGATCGCCAGTGACTACCAAACCATAGGTCAAATCAATTTAGCCGCTCAATACTATCAGGAAGCCTACAATTTAGCCGTCCCCATTCAACAGTATGCCCAAGCTAGCGAAGCTTTGGATAAATTAGCATTACTTTATCGAGCGCAAAACCAGTGGGAGCCGACTTTGCGGATTTATCAAATGCAGTTGCTGTTAGAAGAGCGGGCTTACAATTTCTACGGATTGATGAACACTTATGACAATATCGGTCAAGTTTATCAAGAGATGAAGGCTTACGATAAAGCTTTAGAAGCCTATCAAAAAGGGTTGGACGTGGCTAAAAAATTGGGACACAGACAAGAGTATTTTGCTAAGAAAATTCAAAAAGTTAACAAGCAATTGCAAAGAACTTCGTAGTTGTCAGCAGGAAATAATGACAAATTGCAATGTGAGTAATTTAAATGCAGTAAGGTGCGCCTAGCGCACCCTACACAACTACTTTTGCCTGGTAACTTTCTCGCGAGATAGAATAATATACTACATCAGTTTCGTAATAATGAGCATTTTTTTCATATTTCATGCCAACTTTCTGTATCACCCGCTGCGAGGCGATATTTTCGGGTCGGGCGATCGCAACTATTCTCTCCAAGTTTAATATTTTAAATCCATAATTTAGACTAGCAAAAGATGCTTCTGTAACCAATCCTTGATTCCAATAAACTTTGTCTAGCGCATAGCCCAGCTCTACTTCCGGTGTCTTGTCCAGAAAAACCAGTCCGCAGCGACCAATCATTTTACGGTCTATTTTATGTACTAAAGCCCACATTCCGAAATGGTTTTCTTCCCAACTTTTGAGCATGGTATGAAGGGCGATTTCTGTTTCTTCTCTAGTTTTAACTCCTCTCAAGTATTTCATTATTTCTGCATCACTGTAAATACGGTACAGATCATCTAAGTCGTCTGGCGTAAATTGTCTCAGATACAATCTGGCTGTCTCTATTTCTTGCATAATTTATCAGCAAAAAGTCTAATACACTTTCCTGGGGACGACGGTTAAATGTAAAATCAATCTCTTCAATGCAGTGAACTGCATTTTGAAAACCCAGCATTTGACACAGTAACTAAAACCCGTGGTCAACTCTATGTCTAAAGGCATAAAGTGGCAAGTAGCGGGTATCCGCTGTGGTAATAAATAGGGGTGACTGAGCGCTGTCTGGTTCGATAATTTGCTGGCTCTGTAGAATATTTCCTAATTTGACTGGCTCTATTTGCTACAATTATGAGTTGGATATATTGTACAGCTTTTTTGCTAAAAGCTGAGCGAACTGATATCGCCAGCCCGCCCTACAAGCCGCGCAGCGAAAAAAAGCTCGATATCCTCAGAAAAAGAAAAAGCCGCCGAATTTAGCAGCATAATAGCTTCTGCAATCTAAAATCTAAAATCTAAAATCTAAAATCGGATGACAACTTCCTCACCAGTAGCAGATACCAAAAACAAATCCGGCCAGGAAACAGACTGGCGGTTATTCATGAGGTTGGCATCTTACGCAACCCGCAGCAAACGCTTGTTGATTATTGCGATCGCACTATTAGTACCGCTAGCAGTCTCAGGAGCAATTCAACCCATTCTCATCGGACAGGCAATTTCGGTAATTCGCTCGGAACCTACCTACGAATTCTTGCGGGGATTGTCTCTATCTGCTGCCTTGAATATTTTGGCTATTTTGCTCATGCTAACTATAACACTTAGATTAGCACTGCAATCAGTTCAAGGCTATTTAGTCACGAAAGTAGGGCAAATAATTACTACAGATATTAGAAATGATTTGTTCGCCCACGTCACATCGCTAGCAGTGAGATTTTTCGATCGCACTCCTGTCGGTAAACTGATGACTCGCCTCACCAGCGATGTAGAAGCTTTGGGAGAGGTTTTCTCTTCAGGGGCGATCGGCATTGTCAGCGATTTATTTTCAATTTTAGTAATTGCCATTTTCATGTTTACCATGCAGTGGCAACTAGCTTTAATGTTGGTGCTGATGATGATACCAATTACCGCAGTCATAGTTTATTTTCAGTATCAATATCGCATAGCAAATTACAATACCAGAGAAGAACTTTCCGAACTCAACGCCCAACTGCAAGAAAACTTGACTGGTATTGGCGTAGTGCAGCTATTCCGCCGCGAAAGATTCAACTCACAATTGTTTCGCGTCACGAATAAACGCTACATTAAAGCAGTTGACAAAACTATATTTTACGACTCCGCCGTATCTGCGACATTAGAATGGATTGCTTTAGTCGCGATTGCAGCCGTTTTGTGGATGGGTGGTCAAAGAGTTTTAGCCGGTAATCTTAACTTCGGTACTCTCTCGGCATTCATTTTATTTGCTCAGCGTCTCTTCGATCCGCTGCGGCAATTTGCTGAGAAATTCACTGCAATTCAAGCAGGATTTACCGCTGTCGAACGCATTAGCGATATTCTCAACGAACCGATCGAAATTAAAGATCCAACTAGCGGGAAGAAGGAAGAAGGAAGAGAGAAGAGGGAAGAAGGAAGAGGGAAGAGGGAAGAAGGAAGAAGGGCAGGTTATTCACCGTTGTTGATAACTGGGCATCCAGAGGCAACGGCTTACAACTTGTCTCCGTTCTATCGAGAATTGGCAGATAATCATCAAAATCCAGCAAGTTCCGAATATCGTTTAGTGCCTAACAATCCCCAATCACCCCCCGCCAATCCCCCCAAGCTTCGGGGGGGAGAAAATGCCACATCGCAGAATTCTGAATCGGGAGAAATCCAATTTGACAACGTGTGGTTTGCTTACAAACAAGACGAATATGTCCTGCAAAACCTCAATTTCACCATCAAATCCGGCGAAAAAGTAGCATTAGTTGGCCCCACTGGTGCGGGCAAAAGTTCGATTATCCGTCTCCTGTGCCGCCTTTACGAACCTAGCCGAGGACGGATTCTGGTTAATCATGTGGATATTCGGGATTTGCCTCAAGCAGAGTTACGCAGGCACATAGGCGTGATTATCCAAGATGGCTTCCTATTTGCTGGTGACGTGAAGAGCAATATCAGCCTGGGAGAAAGTTACTCGATTGAGGAAATTCAAGCAGCAGCAGAAAAGACTAATGTTGCCCGTTTAATCGAACAGTTGCCTCAAGGTTATGATACGCAATTGCGGGAACGGGGAACCAATCTTTCGGGGGGACAAAAGCAATTATTAGCGTTTGCTCGCGCTGCTATTCGCAATCCCAGTATTTTAGTTCTAGACGAGGCCACTGCTAGTTTGGATGTGGGGACGGAAGCTTTAATTCAAGAAGCTCTAGAGCGTTTGATGGCGGACAGAACGGCGATAATTATTGCCCACAGGCTCTCGACTATCCGAAATGTCGATCGTATTTTAGTGCTCAAACGCGGGCAGTTAGTAGAATCGGGAAGCCACGAAGAATTGTTGCAGCTAGAAGGTTTGTATGCCAGTTTGTACAACTTGCAAATGCTGGGAAGTTAATATCTGAAGGAAGGCACGACACGGATTTTGACACGGATACACGGATGAATTATCGATAAGAGGGAAAATTCTCGGAATACCCAGATACCCGACTTCTTGAAGAAGTCGGGTATCTAAAAGAATCTAAAATCTAAAATCGCAACTCTAAAATTGATTCATTTGCCTGAAATCATTTTCCCCAGGGTTTCCGGCAAGTGAATTATATGTTGGAAAAGCTGATTTGGGCCGATGCCAAACAATAACTGCATCGTCAGCACAATTGCTGCTAAACCAATCGCTGTCCCGATGCTGGCTTTCAATACTTTAAAAGCCCAATTAAACACCAGCCAAGATACAAGTAACGAAGCAATTAAGATAATTAGTTCTATTGGCATATAACATTTTTAACTTGATTTTAACTCTACATAACTTACGCATCAATACCAAAGAAACCGGGTTTTTTCTCTCTGTTAAAGGCTTAAATGCAGTATTTCCGTAAAAACCCGGTTTCTGCGTCCAAGATTACTCTACTTATTACTTTAAGCAATACTGCCGCGCTTCCGTGTTTCCTTATAAGAAATTCCGACATTTTTTAAGCCTGCTTTAATCATTTGCTGCTCTAACAAAGCGAAAAAGCGAGTTCGATCGCCCCCCGTGACTACCGCTTGATTATGAGCTTCTGCTAGCGTCACCGGATAGCCGCCGCCTTTGTGTACTTGAGCCAGCATCATTCCTAATGCTAAATCTAGCTGTGCTGTATCTTGTGCTACCCATTCCGGCACTTCTATTCTAGCAATTTCTGTGCCAACGTGAACGTAACAGAAATAAACTGAATTGAGGCCGTACAAATCTAAAATTCGAGCTTGGGATTTCCATAAAGGGCTTCTTTGTCCCGGTGAGAGGATTGTTGCCCACAATATGGCATCGCGCAAAGGTTCAAATTCTTGACAAGGTGCTTTTTCGGCGAAAGAAATTGTGGCAGCAAATCCGACGTTTGGGCAATTTGTCATGCAGTCGGGTACTTCGTGTGTGCAAGCTTCAAACCGCAAAAAAGATAAGCTTTCGCTGCTGCGAGAAGCGCTTAAGTATCCTAACAGCGGAATTCCTGCTAAACGCAACTTGTCCCAAGATTCTAAAATTGGCAGCAAAATTTGATCGCGCGCTTCGCTGGGTAACTGTTCCAAAAACCAATAAATCAGGGAACCGTCTACCATTGCTAAAGCTGGCGCGGGCAATTTATTGTCGTTAACTTTTGCCCAATTGCAGCCCATTTCTGCTAAGGCAATTGCTTCGGAAACTGCTCGCCGGTATCCCATCCATTCTTCGGTTCTAATTCCCCACTGTCGCGAACCGTACAAGTCTTCGGGTTTGTAGAAAACTTCGGGTACGCTGTCTAAAACTGGGTGGCGACTTTGGCCGTAGTGTAGCATGACTGTGCCGACGTTTAGCAGGTAGCAGTAGGCTATTTCGTGATGGTTGGGGGAAATTTGCGATCCGTCTGTGGCAAAGACTGTGTGAGAGGCGGGGGGTGCGGTGATGTAGGTGCGATCGTCTAATGGCTCGATCGGCGTGGCAGCATTGAATAAAGTGCGATCGCGCCAATTCTCTTGCAATTCCACCAATTTTTCCTGTTCCGCAGCAGCCTTTACCAGCAAATTCTGAGCCACTTCCAAACGCTGGCGAGCGGCAGCCGCTTCCACATTCAAATGTTGGCTCATTCCCTGCATTGCCTTGGCTGCTTTAGTTAAATCGAGCATGGGTTTTAAGTCTCAATATTAGAAAGCTTTCAAGCTGATAAATTATCAAAACACTTTTCAATTTTTTGGTTCCGAATCTGGTTTTTTTGTGATAGACGCGGTTTAATTAACTAAAACACTTCGTGCGTGCGCGCCCCCAGAAATAGTAAAAAAACCAGGTTTTTGAGGTCAAGAGTACCTGCAATAGTCTAAAAAAAAACCTTTTTTTTTTGTCGATCGGCTTGCTTTTTTGAGAAATTTCTGTTATATTTATCTTATAATGGGATGGTGGCAAAAATATTATTTTTGCCACCATCCCATTATATTAAAATACCATGTCTACGCCGCAAAAGTCAACCAAAAAAATGTAAATTTTTGTGATTTTTTTTTAAATCTGAAAAGCGAAAAAAATCACCACTGTGAACAAATCTAACATCAACAGTCGATCGACAGCCAATCGGCAAAATCTCCGGCAAACTGGGACAGAGAAAGCAATTGAACTGGTGGATTTTGAGCCACAGATTCCCGTTCTGGCAAAGTATTGTAACCCCAATCAGCCAAAAATAACCTCACCTGAGATAAATCCGGCTGCTGCTTCACCGACAGCAAAGTTTTTAACCTGTCTTCCACAAACCAAATAGTCGAATCTTTGCCAGAAGCGGCCAAAAATTCCCGCAAAATTTGGTGTTTTGGCTTGTTGTATTCCTTACCAAAAATCAACTCCGAGGGCATTGGTACGCCTGCTAGTTGCAAAAGTTCCCGCACAAAACGGCCTTCCTTCGTAGTGACGATCGCCACTTTCACCGAACTCTCCTGCAACGAGTGCAAGCGATCGGCAACCCCTGGATAAAAGCGGTGCAAAGACAGCCACCCAGATAAATCCTCAGCAATCCAATTATCCCGCAATCCGTCTAACATAGCACCGACAGACTGCGCTTTTAAATTATTTTCGGTCAACAAATACGGTACTATATTGGGCCACTCTAGCAAAATTTGCTCTGGGGAAATTCCTGTCAGTAGTGCGCGGATTAGCAGCGGCATTTCCCAACCGGTTTCGATGGCGGGCCGCACTCGGTAAAAACTCAAAGCTAAATCGGGATCGGGCACTGTTTCGACTGGTTTCCAGATTTGACAATAGGCACGCCAAGCAGTTTGGAAATATTCGATTAGTCCGTCACAAATCACACCGTCAAAATCAAGAGCTAGAATTGTCGGAAAGTTATTAGCCATCAATCGATTTTAGATTTTAGATTTTGGATTTTGGATTGAATAATTGAAGAATTTGAGAATTGAACGAAGCGATATCACTGATGAATCCGGGGACTGGTTATCGGATACTATTTTTGGGTTGTACCAGGATAAAGAGGGGGGGCTTGTACCCTGGCTGCTTTCGGTCACTGGATTGAATAATTGAAGAATTGACTATGCAAACACTCAGCAATGATTGGTCAAGAGTCGTTATTAAAAAGACTGAACTAGCGGTTGAGCGGCAATCGATTCTAGTCCTTGGGACTGCAACAATTGCGTCCACTCGGTCGTCAGCCGCGAATCATTGGGTGCGAGGCGCCGCATTTCGGCTAGAGTAGCAAGAGTCTCGTACCAAATCCCATTTCTAGCATAAGCCATCACCTTAGCCATAGGGTCGGGATTTGCCAAATCGTTCTTGAGATTTGCCTGGGGTTCAATTCGCTGCATCCATCCTTTAACAATATAATCTCCAGAACGCTCCAGAGGATCGCAGGCTAGTGCAAACGACCACACATATCGCTTACCAACCTCAATATTTTTTGTCTTGTCTTTCTCAGAAAGGCTAACTCCAACAATTCCGGCTTTGTCATTTTTTAAAGTAGTTTCGTAAACTACTTCGGATTCATCTTCGTTTAGCAAAATAAACTCTACTTGAGCCGCTGGTTGAGAAACATATACAAAAAATGTTGGCGACTCTGTTAGCGTTAAGCCAATATTGCTTTCAGGTATTAAGGGAGTAATGAATAAACCATCCCGTAACTTACAGCCTCGATGCGTCCCCCCTTGCCGGTTGTCGGGGGCTGTTACATCGGGAGGTGTGAAATTAACATTCTGACTCAGCAGGATTGGTGCGGGCACAGCCTGCATCGGTGTAAGCAAACTGGGGAGAGTAACGGCGATCGTCAATACAGTCATCACCAGTGCAGTAAAATTTATAAAACGTTTCATTTTTCCACCAACTTGTAGAAATATTTATAGAGTACATCTCTAATGTTAACCCGGAGTTTTAGCTCCGGGCGCGATCAAGTAAATTTGTCAATCAATTTTCACATCGCAATAGGAAGACCGACAAAACTTCAAGAAATAGCGAGATTTAAAGAGGCGCAACCAGTGGTTGAGCTGCAACTGATTCCAGTCCTTGGGACTGCAATAATTGCGTCCACTTGGCTGTCAGCTTCACATCCCCCGGTGTCTGGCGCCGCATTTGGGCTAAAGTAGCGATAGTTTCGTACCAAATCCCATTTTGAGCATAAACGTTGAGCCTAGTCATGGGGTCGGGATTTGCCAAATCGCTCTTGAGATTTGCCTGCGGTTCAATTCGCTGCACGAACCCTTTAACAACTAAATCTGCCGATCGGTCTTCGGGGTCGCAAACTAGCGAAAATGACCACACGTATCGCTTACCAACTTCAAGGGATTTGTTGTTGTCCACGGTAGCAGGAATAGTAACTCCAACAATCCCAGATTTGTCTAGTTTAAATGTTTTTTCGTAGACCACTTCCTCTTCCTTGTCGTTGAGCACAGTAAACTCTATTTTTGCAGAGGTTTGAGGAACATAGACAAAAATTGTGGGAGAATCCGTTAGGGTTAAACCGATATTAGTTGGAGGTACTAAAGGAGTAATAGATAAACCCGCTGGACAAAGCTTGTTGCCGCGATGTGTTCCTCCTTGTCGGTTGGCGGGGGCTGTTACATCGGGAGGCTTGAAATTAACATTTTGACTCAGCAGAAGCGGCTGGGATTGTGCGCGCATCGGTGCCAGTGAACTGGGCACGGTAGCTGCGATCGCAGATACGGCGACGGCAAGTGTAGCCCGATGTAGAAAACATTTCATTTTGTTGTACCTTTCACTATAATTGCAAACACAGGCATTCGCTGATGGCGACAAATATTTTTGAGATGCTAGTCGAGGGCGCAGATACACAATTTATACCTTGACATATCATCAATAACATTAATTAATTCGAGCGGCAAGTGGATTCTCTGTCGGAATAATCATGTTGCCAAGGTCGCAAGTATCATTGGATACAGTTTGTCGCTACGTAAGGTAAATTTTTGTAACAAAGAGGTCGGAGTTTCCGAGTGTTCTAAGATGGAGGAAGTCTCCAGCAGGCGGGAAATGTGAAACAACTGCTGTTCCAGAAACGAGTCAAACTTTTATGCTGGGATAGTCAATCACCCGGCGCTGCTCGGAGTACCGAGACAGCGCGGGCACAGAAATTGCCTAGTTGACCAGTCTAAGTGGTTCGCCCACTAGGTTTAAGGTAAGTGTTGAAGTACCTACCGGAGGATGCGTGCTAGTCTTCCGCTCTAGAACTTAAAAGTTAAACAGGTGTAAGGGTTAAGCCAGTGCTTTTAAGAT
>NZ_JAUBTS010000060.1:0-48603 GCF_036705105.1 Microcoleus sp. B9-D4 | reverse complement strand
GAGCTGGGTGCGATGAAAGTCGCACGCCCAGATCTAACTGAGAGGGGCGGGGAATAATATCCCCCCTCGACTCAATCCGATGATGGCCCCAGTGGCAGATCAATTAACCTGAAAAAATAGAAAAATATCGGAGGATTTGGCAGTGGATGGGTTGAGGGGAGTAAATATCTATCTTGTCGGGATGATGGGTGCGGGAAAAACAACGGTGGGGCGGATTTTGGCAAGAAAATTAAAATACCGTTTTTTTGATACTGATGAACTAATTGTTCGAGTTGCTAATCAGTCAATTGCTGAGATTTTCGATCGAGAAGGGGAAGAGGCTTTTCGGGAACTAGAAACTAAAGTCCTCGGTGAGTTGTCTGCGTATCAAAATTCGGTCGTGGCTACGGGCGGCGGCATTGTGGCCCGACCGATGAATTGGGGTTACTTGCACTACGGTGTAGTAGTTTGGCTGGATGTGCCTGTAGATCAATTGTACGATCGACTGCGTTCGGACACCGCTCGACCCCTACTGCAGGAGGGCGAGATCAAATCAAAGCTGCAAAGCCTTTTGAAAGACCGAGAGCGTTTCTACACTCAAGCAGATGTCCGAGTCTATGCTGGTGTGGGCGAAAGGCCTGAAGCAGTGGCAACTAGGGCGATCGAGGAAATCCAAAAAGTTATCAAACCAGAAACCGGGCCCGAGCTCAATTGATACATTCAGAAACCGAGTTTCTAAGAAAATAACAGGTTTCTGAGGACTTTTGATACCAGTTCAAAAAAATAATGCAACTATACGCAAGCTCCAAACCACAAGCTTCATCACTCATTCCCAAAATCTAAAATCTAAAATCTAAAATCTAAAATGGTATGACTTGGGTGAAAATACTGATATTTGTCTGAGTGTGTCCGTTTAACCACCCCATATTTTGCAATCCACCGGGTTTGACTTGATATGATGCGTAACTTTTATCAGTATGAGGATGTGGTGATGCGGAGATTTTATACAAGAACTAATGCCAGACTCATCTGATTCGTTAAAGTCTGCTATTGAGTTCTCCCTAAAAATAAAAGGGCCCCACCGCTGAAGGGCTGTAGGGCGCAAGGACAGTTAAACGCTAACTTGATTGTCGGGAAATTTAGCATCAATGCTACCCTGCTATGTGACGATTTTACGATCGTCCATTCCCTAATCAACTCTCCCGTATCAAAAAATGTAACCCAGCACCGATCGAATTCAACCGGTCCTATTCTGAAAACAATACCTCATGCATTCTGACTAGCAGCTCCCAAAAGCTGCTTTTTTATTGGGATAAGTTTTTGGCTGCGGGACTTCCGGGATCTTGGCAATAACATTTTGAGCAAAAGTCGCTACAGTTAAATACTGCCCTAGGGGTTTTCAGTTCTACTCCAGGTTCCCCGGTAATTGGTAATTGGTAATTAGTAATGGGGAATTAGTAACGCGCAACGGGGAATCGGCAATTGAGATGCTGTACCTCACCAAGCTGGAAAACTGCTATGATTACATCGCGGAACGGGGAATTAATCCGGGGGTGGGGGATTGAAAAAAAATAAGCTGTATTTATTGATGGGCGATCTGATAGTTTTCGGCTAAATATCCGTTGCGAGTTATAGAATTTGGTTGGATGAATTTCCCGTTCCTCATTAAGAGAATACGAGCCTGCCTGTCCTTGACCAAAACTCGATCGCTCCACCCAGCCCCACACCTGTTAAAGAAATGGTAGCTAATACCGCAAAAGCCCGCCAATTTTTCCAACCAGACATTTGAATATCGAGTCTTGCCAAAGCTCCGGCTGAAATCAAGAGTAAACAAGTAGCAAAAAGGTGCAGCCAAGCAAAAACTACCACTGCCACAAAAGCTCCTACAATAATAGAAAGAAAAGCACCGATATCACTCGAAAACCACCGCAAAATTAAGGCTTTTATGTCTCTCAGAGGGAACGACAAGGCGACAGCAAAGACTAAAATTGAAGCTATGGCTAAAAACCAAGTCAGGTGCGGGGGAACATCAAACTCAGATAATTTCCAGCCAAAAGTGAAATAAGTAACAAAAAGTAGAGTTAGGGAAACCCAAGAGTTTTTTTTCATCCAATGGCACAATTAGGAGAACCAGGCAAAAAAAAGATGATGAACCCGATGAGTTTGTACAGGGGCTAGAGGTTAGTAGAAATAGCTTGCACCGGACAGGTAGGGATGCACTGCTCGCAAACGATACACCGCGATCGAGCAAAACTTAGTTTAAAGCTTTCTGGGTCAAGGGTCAAGGCTTCTGTCGGGCAAACTCCCGTACACAAACCGCAGTCAACGCAGATATCTTCGTCTATGAGTATTTCCCGACTGGCTAGGGAAACGCCGATATTTTGCGATCGCATCCAGTCGATCGCCGCTTCTAGTTGGTCGATGTCCCCTGATAACTCTAGCACCAGTTTGCCCACTTGGTTCGGAGCCACCTGAGCGCGGATAATGTTGGCTGCAACATTAAAATCCTTTGCCAGTCGATAGGTGACAGGCATTTGGATCGATCGTTGGGGAAACGTTAGTGTTACCCGTTTTTTCACCCTGCAAGTCCTCGGTAATTTACAAACAATCTTTGTTATCTTATGTTTTAGCGCACTTGGTCTAATTACTGCCTTTAGCACAAATTTTTATGAGATGGATCTGATTATCTCAAAATGTGCTATAATCTGAATCTATTATTTAAAATAAAAACATAGAAATCAAAGCGCAATTTATTTTATGACCCAGAATTCCCCCAAGTCAACTGTCGCCCCCGTCGCCAAAAATCCCGAAACAAAAGTCGCCACCCGCCTCAGAAACTTATTGATCGTGTTAGCAGCGATCGTCCTTTCAATATCCATCTTCTTTGGGCTGCAAACCCAAACGCCGTCAAGCAGTCTCACCGACATGGCAAAAGCTTCAACGCCATTAGAAACAGCTTTAGTAAATGGCAAACCGACACTCATGGAATTTTATGCTAATTGGTGCGGTAGCTGTCAGGCAATGGCTAAAGATCTGAGCGAAATCAAACAGAAATACGCCGAACCGATGAATTTTGTGATGCTGAATGTAGACAATGACAAATGGCTGCCAGAAATCACAAAATATCGAGTAGATGGCATCCCGCATTTTGTCTATTTGAACGATAAAGGCAGCGCCGTTGCGGAAACGATGGGCGAAATGCCGCGCAGTATTATGGAAGCTAACTTAGAAGCTTTAATTGCAGGAAAACCTCTGCCACACGCCCAAGCTGGCGGTCAAGTTTCTAATTTTACTCCCCCCACAGGGCCTGTGAAAACAAGTAGCTCCGACCCCCGCGCCCACGGCTCTCAAGTACAGTAAAAGCAGGAAGTTCGGCAACGGATTCGCTCGACGGATGTAACGGATGTAACGGATGTCAGGAAGAAGGAAGAAGGAAGAGGGAAAAGGGAAGAAGACTTTAGGAACAGGCAAGATGCCTGTTCCACAAGAAAGTTTATTTGTTGTGGAACAGGCATCTTGCCTGTTCCTGATTGCGATAACTTAGAGAGATTCAAAAGCCCTTCGGAATTTCTGGCAATCTGCGTTTTGGGCGATCGACTACCTCTAAAGGAATATTCAAAAAAACATTTTTCACAATTTATTAAAATTTATTATACTACTTGTCAGGTGCGGAGCGTAAATATTCTCTCACTCCCGATACACAATAAAGCCTGACCGAAAACAATTTAGTCGCCAGCCCCGCGATTCATTCCTTTGCAGGCTGACTGACGGGGTAAACTTTTCAATTCTTTAATCTTTAATCTTTAATCTAAAATCGAATGACTCCCGACAAAACCGGATTCAGTATTAGTGCGACCGCGATTCGCCGCCACATCGGCACCCTCATGCTGACACTAGCCATTATAGTCGTGGGCATTTTCTACATAACCCAACTGCCCGTTGACTTGCTGCCCTCCATCACCTATCCCCGCATCAGCGTGCGCTTAGACGCCCCCGGAGTCTCCCCAGAAGTCGCAGTTGACGAAATTACCCGCCCCCTCGAACAAGGACTTTCAGCAACAGAAGGAGTCACGCAAGTTTTCTCCCGCACGCGGGAAGGACAAGTCAGCGTCGATTTATTCTTCAGACCGGGCGGCAATATCGACCAAGCCCTCAACGACGCGACAGCCTCCGTCAACCGCATTCGCAACCGACTTCCCGATACAGTTGAATCGCCAAATCTGTTTAAATTTGACCCTTCTCAACAGCCGGTTTACGAATTTGCCCTGACTTCAGACTCACGCCAAGGGGTAGATTTGCGGGTATTTGCCGATGAAGAATTAGCCAGGGAAATTAACGTTATTCCCGGAGTAGCTTCCGTTGACGTTTCCGGCGGCGTTCAAGAAGAAATTCAAGTTAATATTGACCTGAATCGGCTGCAAAGTTTAGGAGTTAATCTTAACGACGTTTTTAATGCTTTGCGCGATCGCAATTTAGACACTTCCGGCGGCCGGCTGCGGCAAGAATCTAACGAACCGCTGACGCGCACAATCGGTCGCTTTAAAACAGCTTCTGAAATCGCCAATCTTTCCTTTCAAGTATCCGGTTCCAACCCGCCAAAACGAGTTTACCTGCGCGATTTTGCCCAAGTCAATGACGGCACGGAAGAACAGCGAGTAAAAGTTTTTCTCAATCAAAAACCTGCCGTTAAAATTAGCATTTTGAAACAGCCGGACGCCAACACCATTACTGTTGTAGACGGAGTGAAAAATCGCATCAAAGAAATGCAGGAGTCCGGCTTAATTTCGGCGGACATGACTGTAGTTACTACCTTAGACGAATCCAGATTTATCCGCAATTCCTTAGCCGATGTGGCGAATGCGGGGGTTTCAGGGGCAGTGTTGGCTGCGATCGCAGTTTTGTTCTTTTTAGGTTCCCTCAGACAAACCCTGATTATTTCTCTGACTATTCCCCTGTGTACTCTAGCAGCCATTATTTTAATGCGGCTGTTCGGTATGTCGCTGAATTTATTTAGTTTAGGCGGTTTAGCGTTAGGAATCGGTCAGGCGATCGACACCAGCGTAGTTATTTTAGAAAATATTGTAGTCGGTCTAGACAGCAACCCTCATCTGAAAAAAGGCAGAATCAAAGATCGAAAAGAACGCACGATAGAAGAGTCAGTGTTGCGGAGTGAAGAAGTAGAATCAGCAATGGTTGCCTCCACAGCGGCTAACTTAGTATCAGTGCTGCCATTTTTGCTGATCGGTGGCTTCTTTTCGCTGCTATTTAACGAATTAATTTTGACAATTAGCTTTGCAGTAGCAGCGTCTCTGCTAGTAGCTTTAACGGTAGTGCCGATGCTGACTTCTCGCTTGATGGGAATGTCTTATTCCAGCGGTATTAGTAAGTTCGGGCCGATAAAACATTTCAACCGCGGCTTTGAAAACGGTACGCGGGCTTACGGTTCAATGCTGTCAAAAGTCCTGGGTTTGCGGTTAATTATAATTGTCGTGGCTTTTGTCATTTTAGGCGGCGGCACATGGGTGATGCTAGGACAAATTCCCCAAGAAATTTTGCCGAGAGTTAATACAAGTCAAGCCAGATTATTTGCTTCATTTCCTCCGGGTACTAACTTAGAAACCAATCAAAAAGTTATTGCTGCTGTCGATAAGATTCTGCTTGAACAGCCAGAAACAGACTACACTTTAACGACAGCGGGAGGGCTGCTGTTCGGCAACAATACGGTTGAAAATTTGCTCCGGGGAAGCAGCACAATTACGCTCAAATCAGGTACCAATACCACCGATTTTACAGAAAGAATGACTGAGGAATTGAAAAAAATTGACCTTCCTAAAGGAACTCGTCTGCGGCTAGTTCCAGAATCGATTAGGGGTTTAGTTTTAACTAATTCTCCCGTGCGGGGTGGCGAAATTGATGTCGTGGTTCAGGGGGACACTGAAGAATCATTGCAGGAAGCAGGCCGTCAGATATTAAAAGCATTAGATGAGAAGGTAAAATTAGCCCGGTTTCGGCCGGAGGCGGACCCGCCGCAGTCAGAGGTACAAATTCGTCCAGACTGGGAAAGGGCCGCTGTGTACGGGCTGACAGCCCAAGATATTGGGGAGACAATTCAAACAGCAATTGAAGGTGCTGTTCCTACTCAGTTGCAGCGGGGAAACCGATTAATAGATGTGCGGGTGCAGTTCGATCGCACTTCTGTAAAATCTATTGCTCAACTCGGACAAATTCCGTTATCTGGCAATAACAGTATCATCCGTTTAAGCGATGTGGCAAATATTACGATCGGCAAAGCGCCCGCAGAAATTCAGCGTCTCAATCAGCGCCAAGTTTTCTTAGTTGTCGGAAACTTGAATAAGGGTGCAAGTCTCGGCGATGCTGTCCAGCAAGTCGATGCAGTTTTATCAGAACTGAAGTTGCCGCGAGGAGTAAGAATTGTGCCGAGTTCCGCTGCTGAAACTAATCAGCAATTGCAAACTTCTCTCAAGCTTTTGGGAGGGTTGGCGACTTTTTTAGTGTTTGTAGCGATGGCGGTGCAGTACAATTCTTTGGTTGACCCGCTGGTGATTTTGCTGACAGTGCCACTGGCGTTGGCGGCGGGAGTATTCGGGCTTTATGTGACCAAAACTGCGATCGGGGCGACGGTGATGATCGGTGCAATTTTGCTCGTGGGAATTATCGTGAATAACGGTATTATTATGGTGGAGTTGGCGAACCAAATTCGGGAAGAGGAAGGAGTCGATCGCACAACAGCAATTCTCAGGGCGGCACCTCAGCGCTTGCGACCGATTTTGATGACAACTATTACTACAGTTTTGGGTTTGTTTCCCCTAGCTTTGGGAATTGGAGAGGGTTCGGAGTTTCTGCAACCTTTGGGTGTGGTGGTGTTTTCCGGTTTGTCGCTGGCAACTTTGCTGACGCTGTTTATTATTCCGTGTTTCTATATTTTGCTACACGACTTCTTTGGGATGTTTGCAGCGAAGAAGAAGCCGCAGGCGGTGGCTATTCCCGTGCAGAAAACGGCGAGAAAGACTCCGAATTTGTAATAATTTAGTGCCAGCAAATACGCGCTTTTCCCACAATCCGACAGGGAATGAATTCCCTGCCTCATAGCGAAAGTCGGTTAAAACCGACTGTAGATTTTGACGGGAAGTGCGAGGGATTTTAGTCCTCTTTGAGAGGACTTTTGCTATGAGACTGGGAATTCATTCCCTGTCGGACTGTCGGTTAAAACCGACTGTAGATTTTGAGGAAAAATACGATCTATTTCAGTCCTCTTTCAGAGGACTTTCGCTATGAGACAGGGAATTCATTCCCTGTCGGACTGTCGGATTTACCAACAATACTGGTACTGCATTTGATGTTAAGTTGACGCGCCGATAATTAGTCGGTAAGGTGCGTCAGTAAACAGTCTCTGACTCCCCAAAGAAATTCCAGACTGACGCAGCCTACGATAAATGCTGCAAGATTTCAGTTAAAATAGAGCTTATTTATGCTGAAATATCTTTATGCTGATTTTACCAAAACATGAAATACAAATTGACTGGTCGTTCTCATATATAAATCAACCCATTAATTCCGAGTGGGCGACGATTGTCAGTGGCGATCGCAAAAAAGTCACTTTAGTCGATCGCAACTTGTCGCCAAAATACGAATACCAGCTTCCCGACGAAATTAGCTGTTTAGCCATCAGTCCCAAAGGCGATTTGCTGGCAGCAATTATGGCAAATGGCAATCACTTAGCAATTGTAACAGCAGACAACCAGCTAGTTTTTGAAGAACAACTACCTAACCCTCCTGTTAAGCATTATTTGGATAACGAGAATAAATTTCTGGACTGCTGGTTTGATGCAGACGGCGTGCGTTTTTGGTGCATGAAAGTAATTGAAGCTCAAGAAGTCGAGATTCAAATTCGCGATACCAATTCATGGCAAATCCAGCGAAAACTTCTGCTCAAAGACCCTTTTGGATGGAGTTCCTTCTCGTTTCACCCGCACCCGGAAAATCAAATTTTAGCTATTTGGGCTGCTGCCGGTCAGGACGGACAGCAAGTCTATTGGCTTTATGATGATGGTATCAAGATTCATGCTGTAGAGGTTGCGTGTTTGGCGGACACAACTCCTCCAGTATTTCACCCCGCAGGTAGCGAATTTTTGGTACTCGATGATTCTAATAGAGAACTCAGTCGGTTGAGTTTTCCTGACTGCAATCTCCTCGGTCAATGCCAATGGCCTTGGCCTGATTCGGATGATGGTTTTGATTACTCTATGTGCTACTTATCGGACGATCGCGTTTTAATTAACACAGGTAATGGGAGAATGTACATCATCAATCTCCACAATATGGAGATATCGGATGAACTGATTTTAATCGGTCACGAACCGCGTCCGTGTAAAGAACTTTACCCCACTCTCAAGGATGTTAAAGAAGAGCTTTGTAGCGACTTGCACTGTTTCTATCGTTTTGATTCTGATAGCATTCTGTCCGTTCATTCACAAGTGCTGACTCAAAAACCTGACTCTCAACAGAAGACATTAGTTATCTTCGGGGGAAAAGAGTTGTTTGGTTCGCTGGCGAAGGTACAAGAATCCGCACCGTACAGTAAATTATTCATTCAATCTTTAGGCATTTCTTAAGGATTTTTAATACAAAACGCTTCTTGTGCCGTGTTAGCTTTTCACTCGCTTTCCCACAATCCGACAGGGGTTGAAACCCCTGCCTCATAGCGAAAGTCGGTTAAAACCGACTGTAGATTTTGACGGGAAGTGCGATCGATTTTAGTCCTCTTTTAGAGGACTTTTGCTATGAGACAGGGAATTCATTCCCTGTCGGACGGTCAGTTAAAACCAACTGTAGATTTTGACGGGAAGTGCGAGGGATTTTAGTCCTCTTTCAGAGGACTTTCGCTATGAGACAGGGAATTCATTCCCTGTCGGAGTGTCGGTTAAAACCCAATACGGTTCAGTTAAGGCTATGCAGTGCTTAAAACAATAAATACAGGAGGATTCCTTATGATTCCAGTACCTCTGTGTTTAACTTGTTTAGACCGAAATTTTGAGACAGGTTTTTTCACGACTCTGGGGTTGTTTCTCGCTCACCCTTTCAGGTAGAACTTGATCGAGAATCTCCAAAGTTAACCAATTGAAAAAAAGGGAAGTTCCTGTGGTTGTAACCGCTGAAATTTGGGCAGAGCGCGACGAATAACTCGTAGTGTTCCAGTAAAAGAAAGACGCAAGGGTGAAACGCCTGCGCTGCTTGCTGCTTGAAAAATTAATGACCGTACAGCCCAATGTCCTAGTAGTAAACCATAAATTTCTTGTACCACCTCTTTGGGTCTTTGAGAACGAATATGAGTTTTTCGTCCTAATAAATGTACTTTCAGTTCATCAATCGTATTCTCAACTTCCCAACGTTGATGATATTCACAGGCAAGGAACTGGGCAGGAAATTTTTCTGCTTCCAATAAGCTCGTAATTAAACGATATCTAATTTGTGCTTCTGGGCGTTCGGGATGCTCAATTGTGTACTCAATTACTCTTACTTGTATTGGCTGAAATCCTTTTTTTCTTAATTTGCCTGATGGATAAATCCAACTCAAATATGAACCATCATCTAATTGTGTTTCGTTTAAGAATTTAACGTTGGATGGAATTCGCCCTACATACTCACAACCTTTACTGACTGTGGCTTCTACCATCGCGTAAGAATGTAAACCTCTATCCCACATCAATAACATTCCCTCTGCCACTGAGCGTAACAATTTTAACGCTCTTACTCTTTCTCCCATTTTATATGGACACATTAAGGCATCAAAGATTAAATGTGTTCCTGCCTCTACTAAAATTACTAATCTAGCTTTGGGGAACGCTGCTCTCGTACCCGGACGGCTACCCGGACGACCAAAAACCCTGGCATTTTCATCACCCAGAGGGAATATCTAAGCAGGTTCCATCTATCACTACGACCCTGAGTTCGTTGATAAAAGCTCCTACTGTTTCAACTGTAGCCATTGGTCGCACTAATGAATGAAACAACTGTCTCATCACGCCTGCTCCTAATCTTTGTCTGGCTTGAGTAATTGCCGATTTACAGGGAAACCGCCAATATTTACCAATTTTCACCCATGCTTCATTAAGACCATCAATTAAATTTTTTAAGACATCCCGCATTGAATCTTTAGACCACAGACTCATGGCGATTACCAGGCACACTACCAGTTGTGCTGGTAGGGCGCGCTGACGTTTTTCTTCAACATTTGTTTTCGCAATAGCTTGTTCAATTGCACTGGCTGGAATTGCTATCTCTATGGCCTTGAATATCTCCTTACTTGGGATTTTGGGAGATACTAATGAGAATTCTTTGAGATGCACGCTAACTTGCTCTCCTTTTGTGGACACCATACCTAATTTACCACGGTTTGAGCCTTAACTGAACCGTATTGGGTTAAAACCGACTGTAGATTTTGACGGGAAGTGCGATCAATTTTAGTCCTCTTTCAGAGGACTTTAGCTATGAGACAGGGAATTCATTCCCTGTCGGACTGTCGGACTCACAAACAATATCGGTGCTGCATTTGATGTTAAGCTGACGCACCGTAATAAAATCAGCCAGTAAGGTGAATTTGACATCATATATCATTTATGCTACAATACATACTACACAGGAATAAGCAAAATAAATCTCAATAAAAATGCCCTACGAAAAATTAGACATATCAGCCCCAAAACCAGTATTATCTTGGGCAAATCACGCCCTAGGCGAAAAAGAAACCAAGATGACCGCAAACGTAGCATCTTTGCCCTTTGTATTCAAACACGTCGCACTAATGCCCGACGTACATTTAGGAAAAGGTGCTTTAGTCGGTTCAGTAATTGCCACAAAAGAAGCGATTATTCCGGCTGCTGTCGGAGTTGATATTGGTTGCGGGATGGCTGCCATTAAAATGCCATTCAATGCTCACAAATTAGAAGGGAAACTCAAACAAATCCGCCTCGATATCGAAGCCGCAATTCCCGTGGGATTCGCGGAAAATAAAGAAGTAGAAAAAACTGTCACTAACTGGCAAAAATGGGGTGAGTTTAAGGAACTTCATCAAGGTGTGCAGCATCAAAACAATAAAGCCTTAAAACAAATGGGTTCCCTCGGCGGCGGCAATCATTTTATTGAGGTTTGCGTTGATACTGAAAACTTTGTTTGGCTGATGCTGCATTCCGGTTCTCGCGGCATTGGAAATTTGCTCGCACAGCAGCATATCGAGACTGCTAAAGATTTAGCTAAACTGGCAGAAATTAATCTGGCTGACAAAGATTTGGCTTATTTTGTAGCGGGTACGCGGGAGTTTGCCGCTTACTGGCACGATTTGCAGTGGGCGCAAGATTATGCTCGTTTTAATCGCGATGTAATGATGAATCGGTTTAAGCGAATTGTGGAAAAGCACGTCGCGGGTGGCAAATCTGTTAAGCCATTATTAGAGGTGAATTGCCACCACAATTACGCGGAAAAAGAGGTGCATTTTGGCGAAGATGTGTATGTTACTCGCAAGGGTGCTGTACGCGCGGATGTACAGGATTACGGGATTATTCCGGGTTCGATGGGGGCGAAATCTTTTATTGTTAAAGGGAAGGGAAATGCTGAAAGTTACTGTAGTTGCAGTCACGGTGCGGGGCGATTGATGTCTCGATCTCAAGCGAAGAATGTATTCACTCTCGATGATTTGGTGCGGCAGACTGAGGGGGTTGAGTGCCGGAAAGATGAGCAATTTTTAGATGAAATTCCGGGGGCTTATAAGCCGATTGATGAGGTGATGAGTCAGCAGTCGGATTTGGTGGAAGTTGTGGCGACTCTGAAGCAGGTGGTTTGTGTCAAGGGTTGACAGAAACTGGTTTATTTGTACTTCACTTAGCTAAAAATTGCTGTATAGGAAGAGGGGGGAAATTGAGCTTAACTCGATTTCCCCCCCTCTTGACAAACGCTTTGTTTTCTGAAGCTTTTCCCTAACACACCATCTGTCTCGACTCAATTTCTAGCAAGCGCAGCAGTGTTTCGTCGCCCTTGGCTTGGGCTGCTTGCTTTCTACGATCGAGAATATTGCAAATATTCGCCTGGTGGACTTGCGCCACTTCCACAACTGTTGGGTAATATTCCACCGCCGCTGAGGCACGAGCTGCTGCGACATCGCCAGCGTGAGCATCTCGCTTTTTGGTATGGTTTGTGCCGCCGTATTTTTTAGGGTTGGGAATGTGTCTCGGATACCGATAGTTCCAGTTTTGGCCCCGGTATTTGCCCGCGACTTCGCCTTCGACCATATCAACTGTCGGAATGTCGTACTCGTAGTTTGCGCCGCGATAAGTGAGTTTCATATTTTTTGATCCTTATATTTATGGAGATAAAAAGGGCAGTCAGGTCACGGTTGGTTTTATGGGCTAAAACTTTTTTAGTTTCTGTATTCAATTATACTGTTTTTTGAGATGAATCCGTTTTGTTTACAAAAATTAATATTTTGAGGGGGAGACGGCAAGAAAAAACCCGCCGGAGCGGGTTTAATCGAGTTTTTGACTAATTCGAGCAGCACCCGGAGCGAAACTGCTTCGGTTCCGAATAACTAGCCAACTGTCACCTGATCGGTTTGCACGTTTGTGGCACCTTCTTCAGCCGAGGCGATCGCCACCAACTTGTCGAGAATTTCCTGACTGGGAACTTGACCTTTGAGAACAACCGTGCTGCTGAGCTGAGCCACATAAACAGTCTCGATATCAGCAACTTCTGGATCGCCGTCAAAAGCTAAAGCCACCCGCTTCGCCAGGCCGCTTTCGTCAAAATTTCCGTCTGGGCCGACTTTAGCAGGAGCGATGGATTGCGCTTGTGCTGCTTGCTGTACTACTTGTGCCATCGGTTCAGCCGGGGCTTCAGGCTTTTCGAGTCCGAACAGTCTTTTAAACCAACCCATAGTATTTGAGTCTCCTGAAAATACACTTTTTACACGATAGCTCTAGAATTCCAAAAGACTCGTAATTGTTGCAAAACTCAGCGAAATTTATCAAAATGTTTTCCGGCAGACTTTCACAATCTCAAATCTCCTCTGATATCCAGATGTTGATTTTGCTATTTTATGTATAGGACGATCGCTACGCCTTGGATTGCAGGCCAGTAGTCGAAATAGTTCCCACTTTTACCTTGAAAAAACTGCACAGCGCGCCGGAATACATTCCCGGTTTGTTTAACTACCCAGGACATCTTGTGCTGGTCATCGAAGTGTGATCGCTGATACAGGCACTTTGCCCTGCGCTTAATTGAGGGTAGTCCTGCATATACGCTGTAAATCTAATTCTTAACTTTTTATATCATTTCCAGTTACACTCATACATGATGTTGACGGTTGACAGTGAACAGTCAACAGTGAACAGTCAACAGTGAACAGTCAACAGTGAACAGTCAACAGTCAACAGTCAACAGTCAACAGTGAACAGTGAACTCGAATTTACTATTCCGATGCCAACGGATTTGATATTAGATAATATTGTTCTGCTTCTGACCAATTCAGTTTCAGCAACGAATCATCTCCCCATGTCAGTTTGAGACTCGGCTTAAAGGCTGTCACCCCTAAAGCGTTAATAATTTGCGCTGCTACAGCTTTCGCCAATAGCGGTGGTACAGAATTTCCGACTTGGCGAAAACCGTGCCATTTTGTGACGTGAAATCTAAACCAGTCAGGATAGGAATGCAGTCGCGCAGCTTCTCTGACTGTAATGCACCGAGGGGCGATCGGGTGAATCGGCCTCGGCGAAGTATAAGCCCCCCTCGCCCTGTCGGTTCCCGCCCTGAGAGTGTTGCAAACTCCGTCAGGGTGAAGCTTGTAAAAACGGCTGATCGGCTCTTTTTCGCCGTGTTTGGCCGCCTGAAACCTTTCCATACATTCCTGAGAATGTTTAGTTCGCAAACTACAAGAGAGGATTTGTCGATCGTACTCGCGATCGTAGGAATAATCATCATCCAAACTATCAATTCCGCGCATTATACTCGCATAACTGCTGCACTTTCCGTACTCCGCTATTACCCAATCTCTGTGCAGCAACTCGCTGTACTTTTCCACATCCGGCAAATCTCCAATCGCATCCCAAACTGTCGGGACAGCAGGTAAATTAATTTTTTTATAGCGTTTAGGAATTTTAATTTTCGGCAGTATAGTAGTTTGCTGAGGGTATTTTGGTAGCTCATAACCTTCTTTGCACCCAATCAAAAATAATCGTTTGCGAGCTTGCGGCACTCCATAGTTAACAGCGTTGAGAACTTGATAATTTTCTTGTACTTTATAGCCACGTTTCAGAAAAGAGCTAATTAAAACATTCAGGAGTTCTTTGTGTTCTCCTGATGCAATCCCCGGCACATTTTCCATTACAAAAAACTTGGGTTTTAGCTCCAAAACTAAGCGCTGAAAGTGAAAAATTAGAGAATTTCGTGGGTCGTCCACATCGCGCTTGCCCATCATGGAGAATCCTTGACAGGGCGAACCGCTGATTACTACGTCTATCTCGCGCCGCCCGATCGCCGATTTTTTCCTAATTTCTGAGCCCGTAAGCTGTGTGACATCTTTGCACAGAATAGAACACAGCGGGAAATTAAACTCGTGTGTGGCGCAGTGAATAGGGTCAATTTCGACTGAGGCAAGTACATCAAAACCTGCTTGTTCAAAGCCCAGGGTCATGCCGCCCGCGCCTGCAAATAAATCAACAGCGATCGGTCGCTTTTTCCGATTGCTTGGCATAACATTTCAATAACAAAGTTGCTTTAATAGAAATTAAGGAAATCAACCGCTTTTCTGGTAATAAATCGTGGGTTTGTCCACGAGCCAGCCACAAAGGAACCGGGTTTATACATAACTTTTAAATACAAAAAATGCTTTAATAAGCTGTATTTAATTTGACATTTTTCATTATTTCTGCAGCAGCCCGATCGCACACACCCACATCTCCGAGACTTTCCCGCATTTCCCGATAACCTGCCAAAGTTTGCTGGCGTCGATCGGCATTTTGCAGCAATTCCAATGCGTGATGCACTATATTTTCCGCAGTCGCCTCGTCTTGCAGCAACTCCGGGACGATCGGCTTCATTTGCACCAAATTGGGCGGAGACATAAAAGGAATCGAAAATTTCAGCACGTGGCGAGCAATAACCGCCGTAATCGGACTGACGCGGTAGGCGACAACTTGCGGAACGTCGAGCAAAGCTAGCTCCAGATTAACAGTACCAGATTTAGCGATCGCCAGATCGGCAGCAGCCAAGATTTCCAGAGTTTGATTTTCTAACAAAGTAGCCCGCAAACCGTAATTCTCGATCGCCTGTTCGATTTTGCTGCGAAAAGCGTTGTTAGCAAGCGGAATCCAAAAATGAACTTCCGGCAATTTAGCTTGAATAATTTGAGCTGCCTCAAATATAACCGGCATCAGGTACTTGAGTTCTTGGTGTCTGGAAGCGGGAATTAGGGCGATCGACACCTGTTCCGGCCCAATTCCCAAAGTTTTGCGGGCAACTTCCCGGCTGGGCGCAGATTGCATTCTATCCACCAAAGGATGACCAACCCAACTCACTTCGGCTCCTTTTTCTCGATAATAACAAGCTTCCTCTGGGAAAATTGCCAAAAGTTGGTCGCAAATATTGACAATCAGATCAGTATTGCGAGGAGAAATCGACCAAACCCATTCTTGAGGTGCGATGTACCAAACCACCGGCAAATCAGGCAAACAGCGGCGGATATAGCTGCCAATACCGAGATTTGGAGTCAAATAATCAATCAATACAACAGCATCGGGGCGAAAGTTTTTGAGATATTGTTTAGCTTTTTGTTGAACTTTGATCGTTGGCCAAATATACGGCACTGATTCTATCAAACCCATAGAACCAATGCCCACAGTATCGCCTAAAATAGTAGCCCCAGCTTCTGCCATACGAGGGCCGCCCAATCCGGTTATTTCTAACTCCAAACCAGCGGCGACAGCGTAACGTTTTAAGGCTGCAACTAACAAAGCTCCTTGCAAATCGCCCGAAACCTCACCAGTGCTGATAAAAATTTTCATATTGTGAATTTATACAGGTGAGATGTTTGCTAATAACTCGGTAACAGCATCATATTGATCGGGCATATTAGCACAGCGTAGCAGTAATTCTAAGTCCAGAGCGGGAAGGAATGTACTCCGGGAAATCTGCTCATAATTTTCACCTGTTAAGTAATAGAGAGATAACTGACTATTTTGCCAAAACCAGACTTCCCGAACTCCCAATCTTTTGTAGAACTCTAGAGTATTTATCCCGCCACTGGTAATTACCACTTCAATAGCAATATCTGGGACTATTTTTTGGGTTCCTATATCATAGGAATCATCCGGCTCTTTTCTACCGCCTAATTCTCTGTTACCTAGAGTCGGGCTGCCCTTGCCGTAAAATCTAATCCCATTTGCTCTCATATATGCCTCTAGCAGCATACAGAGAGTTTTCTTGATTATTTCGTGTTCGGGCGAGACAGTCATAATTTGCAGTATTTTATCGAGATAGAAAAATTTCACACCTCTGACATCTTTAAAAGCTGCTTCTATCGCTTCAAATTGCTCCCAACTAACATCTGAGAACCTGATGCAGCCATCTTGTTCTGTTTCACGGGATGTAGATTTGACTGAAGTGTATACATTCATAGGGCAACAGTCGCTTAGTTCCTAGGTTTATTCTACCTCATTTACTTTTTGCCAGGAATCAAACCGCGCCGCCCTTTGGTTATAGACTGCTGCACAAATCTCTGCAGGTGCTGCAAGTGGGGGTTTTCTGGCAACAAATCCAACTGTTCCAAAGCTTGATTGAGAGTGTAGCCAGAATGGTATAGAATACGAAAAGTTTTCTTCAAAACTAGCAAATCTTCTGCTGTAAAACCGGCGCGTTCGAGGCCTATTTTGTTGATAGCTCGCACTCTCGAAGGATTCCCCTCGACTAGCATATAAGGAGGTACGTCTCGATCGATCCTGCTCAAACCGCCCACCATAGACAAGCGGCCGATTTGGACAAACTGGTGAACGCCCAAAACACCGCTCAATCGGGCTTGAGACTCGATTTTAACGTGTCCGGCTAAGGCTACAGCATTCGCGATAATTACTCGATCGGCGATCGCGCAATTGTGTCCCACATGAACATAAGCCATCAATAGATTATGATTGCCAATAGTCGTGCTTTCCCCGGCTCCAGTAGCGCGGTTAATTGTCACGTATTCCCGAATGAGATTGTTGTCGCCAATTTTCACCCTAGTCGGAGAACCCTCGTATTTCAAATCTTGAGGTTCCAAACCAATCGCCGCACCGGGGAAAATTTGATTGCGAGCCCCTATTTCTGTTAGCCCGTCGATAATTGCATGAGCGCCAATCTTAGTCTCCGGCCCGATTTTCACTCTTTCCCCAATTACAGCATAAGCTCCCACTTCTACAGTCGGGTGAAGTTCAGCACCGGGATGAATCACAGCAGTTGGGTGAATCAAAGTAAGCATTTTTCAGTTGTCAGTTGGCTGTTGTCAGTTGTCTGTTGTCTGTTGTCTGTTGGCTGTTGTCTGTTGTCTGTTAACTGTTGGCTGTTGGCTGTTGCAATGCCCTGTTTGGCCAATGCCCTGTTTGGCCAATGCCCTGTTTGGCCAATCACCAACTTAATCTACCATCGAAAACGTCAATTCTCCTTCACAAACTTTTTGTCCGTCTACTTCAGCCACAGCCTGCATTTTTGCGAAGCGGCGGCGTTTTACCCACAGCAATTCTACAGTCATCAGCAACTGATCGCCCGGTACAACCTGACGACGGAACTTGACTTGATCAATGCCGGTAAACATCCACAATCCTTGCTTGATCTCTGGCAACTGAGCCAGAACAATACCGCCAACTTGAGCCATCGCTTCGACAATTAATACTCCAGGCATAATCGGCCGTCCGGGGAAATGCCCTTGAAAATGCGGTTCGTTAAAAGTCACATTTTTAATTCCTACAGCCTTCTCGGACGGCACGTAATCAACAATCTTGTCAACCAGTGCAAAAGGATAGCGATGAGGCAATAATTTCTGAATTTCTTCGAGAGTAAAAGTAGATTTAACCACTGGAGAATCTTCACCGTTTTGGGTGGGGACGGATTCAGAATTAGCAGTATTGAGGGTGTTAACTTCAGTCAGCGTAGACATTGCTTGAAGACTTTTGAGTGTGGTATTGCAGAAGGCAGAAGGCAGAAGGCAGATGCAATCTTAACAGAAGAGCACCTGTTTTTTCCTAACTTTTATCTAGGGTAGCTAGAGCTTCCCATTTCAGGGCTTGGGCGAGTTGAACGTGCAGGTTGTGACTGGCTTTGTAAGCCAAGTAGTGAGCTTTTGGCCAAGTTCCGAGCAGACTGAGGTCGCCTACTAAGTCTAAGATTTTATGGCGCACTGGTTCGTTCGCAAATCTCAAAGGCGGGTTAAGCCAGCCGGATCGATCGCAAACTAGGGCGTTCTCTAGGGTACCACCTTTGATCAAACCTGCTTGTCGCAATTGGTCAACTTGGCGAGCAAGTCCAAAAGTGCGGGCTGGGGCGATCGCCGTCGCAAAACTTTCTGCCTCTGGCGACCAACTGTACCATTGATTGCCGATCGCCTGTTCCTCAAAATCAATTCCGTAACTAAATCGAGTTTCGGCTGACGGTAAAGCCGCTGCAAAAGCATCCCCGTGGCGCACCCAAACTGGCTGTTCTAGGACGAAGGAGGAAGTGGAGTCTTGCTTCGATTCTTGAGGAACTAAGCCGGTATGGGCGATCGCCTCTACCCAAACCAGAGCCGAACCGTCCAGCAGAGGCACTTCCGGCCCATCAACCTCAATTCGAGCATTATCCGCTCCCATCCCCGCCAAAGCGGCTAATAGATGCTCTACAGTGCGAATTTGAGCATCAATACCTGCCAGTTCCGTTGAAAGTGCAGTCTGACAAACTGCCTCAATTTTTGCAGGAATTATCGGAGCACCAGGCAAGTCAACTCTGACAAAATAGCGGCCTTCCCCAACCTCCGCCGGCAAGACTCGGACGCTGGTTGGTTCGCCGCTGTGCAAACCGATTCCCGACAGTTCAAATTCAGCTTTTAGGGTGTGAATAGTCATTAGTCATTAGTCATTAGTTAGTAGTCATTAGTCATTAGTCATTAGTCATTAGTTAGTAGTCAGTAGTTAGTAGTCAACTGTCAAGCCAACTGTCAACTGCCAACTGCCAACTGTCAACTGCCAACTGCCAACTGCCAACTGCCAACTGTCAATTGTCAAGCCAACTGTCAACTGTCAATTGTCAAGCCAACTGTCAACTGCCAACTGCCAACTGTCAATTGTCAAGCCAACTGTCAACTGCCAACTGCCAACTGCCAACTGCCAACTGCCAACTGCCAACTTAGAATCGCTCACCAATTCCAAAGTGAATTTGATTGTCCCCAGTGTCGTTGATACCGTAATCGATCCGGATCGGCCCTAAAGGAGATTGAACCCGCACGCCGAGGCCGTAACCGTAACCGCTACCGGGCTTTTTGCGGATACCGGCAGGGTCGCCTGGGACATCTTTGCCTGTGCCCAAGTCAGTGCCAGCATCCAAGAATAGTGCTCCGCCGATAAACGAAATAATCGGGAAACGGTACTCCACGCTGGCTTCTAGGAAGCTGCGACCGGCTCCGAGGTCGCCTTCGTCGTATCCGCGCACCGAGTTGGCGCCGCCCAAGGCAAAGGCTTCGTATGGAGGCAAATCTCCGAATACGGTGCCGCCCCTAAAACTGAATGCCAGGGTTTGAGGGCCGGCGGTAAAGTTAGTGTACTTGACTGGTAGGTACAAGCTGTAGCTTGCCCGCAGGCGGTTTAAGAGGATGCTGCCGGAACCTACAGGAATCGATTGTTCCATCCCAAACCTGAGCAGGGAACCGCTAGTGGGGCGGAGGGGGTCGTTGCGTCGATCGCGCACAACACCTGCTTGCAAAGTTGTCAAGTCATCCGAACCCGAATCGCTAAAACTCAACTGGTTGCCGAGTTCGTCCTCGGACTCGCGACGGCCTTTGCGATCGGTAATTGAGACTCGCTGGTACTGCAAACCGACTGAAGCAGTCCACTCAGGATCGGCAAAAGGATTGCGCGACAGAGGACGGGTGAAATTGATGCCGGCCCCGGTGCGATTGATGCGGGGTCGATCCTCGTTGGGTAATCTGACTTCCCGTTCGCCGCCGTCAAAAATCACGCTGATTGATCGTCTTCTAAACGCATTAATCGTATAAGAAGTCCGGTAAGGATCGCCCGCAATCCAGGGATCTGTAAAACTCAAGTCAAACAGATTTTGGCGTTCCCCGATTTGTACTTCAGCCCCCAATTTCTGGTTCCTACCTCTCAAGTTTTGCTGCTGGTAACTCAGCGTACCGAACAAACCCGTCGCGGAACTCAAACCCGCACCAGCCGCCAGAGAACCAGTATTTTTCTCAATGACGTTGACAATTACCCTTGCTTTGCGGGGGTCAGTCGTTCCCGGTTCCAAGGCAAGTCGCACGTCTTCAAAAATTCCCAAACCAAACACCCGTCTCAAATCTCTTTCCGCCTTGGTGCGGTTAAAGATGTCTCCGGGCTTGAGTTCTACTTCGCGGGTGATGACAAACTGACGGGTGTTGCCTCCGATCGGCTGACCGGTGGCATCTGTTGCCTCTCCCTCCTTGTTCAGGAAGCGGACATCAACGGATTCGATCTGGCCTTCTGCCACTACCAGCGTGACAGTGCCGTCGTCTGCTACTTGCGGGGCATCAGTGATTTGGCCCAAAACATAGCCGTTCTCTTGATACCACGCATTAATTTTTTTCACTCCCTCTTCAAAGCGGCGGAGGTTGAGAATTTTGCCGTATTGATCGCGGAAGCTTTCGTCAATTACGCTTTGGGGCAGGACTTGCTGGCCGGTGATTGTCACTCCCCGCAATACCGGATTTGGCTGCACAATAAAAGTCACCCGGACGCCCAACGGGGTGTCTTCCGGTACTGCCCGCACGTTTCTAAAAAAGCCCGTGGCAAAAATGGCGTTGATGTCTTGTTGCAGTTGGCTGCGGTTGGTCGTGCGTCCCGGTTGGGTACTGATGACTCGGTAAATTTCGCTTTCCAAGTCTTCCGTTGCCCCGGTGACTGTAACTTCTGCAACTAGCACTTGCGGTTCTGCCGCCCCTGCGGGTGCAGGGGTTTGTCTGGGCTGCGGTGCCCGGCCAGGGGGCAATGGGGGAACGGTGTCGGTGGGCGGTCTGGTCGGGGCCGGTCTGGTCGGGGCCTGTCTGGGGGTAACTTGGGCGTTTTGAGCGATCGCCCCTGATTCCTCTGGTTTCCCTAGCTCTGCTGCGATCCAGGCGGGCGTTACAGGCGCTTCCGATGGGGGGAGCGAGCTGTCCTGTTGCGATCGCCCGTGCAGGGCGTTTTGGCTGCTAGAGGCGGGGGAGGGGTTGGATGCTAGCTGCGGTTTGAGTTCAAGGCTCGGAGGTGAAACCGCGGAGGGCGGCTCTGTCACTAGCCTTGGGGGTTCGCTGTCAGGTGCTCCTCTGGCCGGGGCTTCCGCTATTGTTAGGGCTTCCCCTTTGCTGGTTTTAGCGGCTTTGCGGTTTTGAGGAGGGTTTTGGGTTAATTCTGGAATGGGGCGATCGGGTAATTCGATCGACGGGGCGGGCCGGGCGGCAGCCAAAGCTTCCTCTGCTGATTCAGAGTAGGATGTTTGGCCGGAAGCAGAATTTGATAACCCGAATGTTGCTGAGGCAGTAAAAACTGCCACCAATACAGCAGATAAACGCATTTTTGTTCACTTTTTTGGGCAATCCACACACCACATTAGTCATTATTCATTAGTCATTAGTCATTAGTTATATAAGTCGGTGGAATTTCGCGCTGACCGCTAATTGATGACTGTTGACCGCTGATTGCTGACATCGAAAACAGAAGGGTGACAAACTGTGCAATTCTAGCGCATTACCAAGGCCTCTAGACTTTCTGAGCGAGAACCCGTTGGAGAACTTGCTGGTAAGCGGTTTCTACCGATCCTAAGTCGCGGCGGAATCGGTCTTTGTCCATAACACGGGCGTCGGGGTCTGCTTCTGCGTTGTCCCAGAGGCGGCAGGTGTCAGGACTGATTTCGTCGGCGAGGATCAGATTTTGATGTTGGTCGATACCGAATTCTAGTTTGAAGTCTACCAGGGTGATGCCGCACTCGGTGAAGAATTCTTTGAGTATTTCGTTAATTTCGCGGGCGGCGATTTCTAGTTGGTCTACTTGTTCGGGGGTGGCTAGCTGCATTAGCAGCAGCCTGTCGCGGGTCAGCAGCGGGTCTCCCAAATCGTCGTTTTTGTAATAAAACTCCACCAGCGGCGGATTGACTATTGTGCCGAGGGCGAGTCCGGTTTGCTTGCAAAGACTGCCGGCGGCAATGTTTCTGACTACGACTTCCAAGGGCAAGATTTGGACGCGACAGACTCGCATTTGGTTGGGGGCCGGCGTGTCGATGAAGTGGGTGGGAATGCCTTTGGCTTGTAGCATCCGAAACAGGTGGGCGGATACGGCGCAGTTGATTTCGCCTTTGCCGACGATGCTGCCGCGTTTCTGGGCGTTAAAGGCTGTGGCGTCGTCTTTGAAGTGGGTCAGCAAAATTTCGCTGTCTTCGGTGGAGTAGAGGATTTTGGCTTTGCCTTCGTAGAGTTTGCGATCGGCTGACATGGCGATTAATAATGTAGATGAGTTTTAGATTTTACCGTAGCTCGATCGGGTGTTATTGGCGAGTTTTTGGATCTCGGCTGCGCCCCTCATTCTCTGACCAAGAATTTCTTGAGGGTACAAGCCCCCAGATTTATCCGTGGAATCAATCCAAAATCTAAAATCTAAAATCCTCAAGCCCCCGCATTTATCCGTGGGGTCGCCTCCAAAATCTAAAATCTAAAATCTAAAATCGAATGAGGGGCGAGTACACCTCTAGGTAGATACCGTCATCGGCCCCGGCATAAATGATTCTTGACAAAGGACAATAGATATTAAACCTGCTGGGTTCGCGATCCGTGCTGACTCAACCTCGCCAACGAGACGGGCGCTTAAAAAACATCTAGAAAATGGCTGATTTATGCAAGACAAAAAAATTCATATTCTCTTGGTAGAAGATGATGAGGTTGATGTGATGAACGTCCGGCGAGCTTTCAAAAAAAATAACATCGTCAACCCCCTCTACATTGCTGCCAATGGATTAGAAGCTCTAGCTATATTGCGTGGACAAGGAAAAATAGATCCTCCCATGCCTCAAGCGCGCCGATTGATTTTGCTGGACTTGAATATGCCGAGAATGAGCGGGATCGAGTTTTTGCAAGAATTGCGACTGGATGAATGTTTGAGGTCGATTCCGGTAATCGTCCTCACAACTTCTAATGAAGATAGAGATAAAGTAAAAGCTTATAATTTGAATGTAGCGGGCTATATTCTTAAACCTGTGACTTTTTCTAACTTTGTGGAAGTGATGGCTACCCTAAACAGATACTGGATGCTGAGCGAAATTCCCTAAATAAGAGAAAATTTAACAGGAAAAGTTTCAAGGTGGCTTTGGTGATTTTTCAGTGGTGCATTTATTTTAATTACTTTTTGTTGTAGGCCTCAGCTTTTTCGGAGTAATCCACAATTCGGTTCTTATGGACAAAATTCTCACAATTCTGATAGTTGATGACGATGCAGTCGATCGCATGGCGATCAAACGCTTGCTCAAGTCCGCTGGTGTTTCGGCAGAAGTTACTGAAGCAGAAGACTGCGCGGATGCCCTGGCGAAACTCTCGGTCAGCAAAAATTATACTCAGGCTACCGCAAAACTCTCCAAACACAATAAATCTCAACCTTTAAGCGAGGTTGATCATAAAGAAAAGGGGCTGGTATTAAATCAAATATTTGAGTGCAAATTTGACTGCGTATTGCTCGACTACGGATTGCCGGACGGAGACGGGCTGAGTTTGGTAAAAAATCTACGAGAAGCTGGGCTAAAAGTTCCCTTAATTGTGCTCACAGGTCAAGGCGACGAACAAATTGCTGTGGAATTGATGAAGGCAGGAGCTTCGGATTATATCGCTAAAAATAAGCTTTCTTCCGATAGTTTATCTCGCAGTTTGTACAATGCAATGCGCGTTTATCGCGCCGAATCTCAGGCGTTTCATACCAGTCAAAAACTCAAGGAAAGTGAGGAACGGTACAGGTTAGTTTTAGAGGGAGTGAACGACGGAATTTGGGATTGGGATTTAAGTAAAAATGAGGTTTATTGGAACGATCGCCTTTTGGAAATTATCGGTTTGTCGCGAAAGCAATTTGGCAGGACTATGGAAGCTCTATACAACCGCCTGCACCCCGATGACAAGGAGGGAATCGTCGCGGCGATCGCCGCTCACTTGGAACAAGAAATAGACTATAATGTAGAATTCCGGCTGCTACACTCGAACGGTGTTTACCGCTACTGCACTTCTCAGGGAAAAGCTCAGCGGAATTCCCAAGGAAAACCGCTGCGAATGGCCGGCATGATTAGCGACATTACTGAGCGGAAACAGGCGGAATATGCTCTGGAAAGGGAACGACAGCAACTGAGACAAATTATTACTTGCGTGCCTGTAGCAATGGCGATGTTCGATACACAAATGCGCTATATGGCTAACTCTAAAAAATGGGTTAGTCAATTTAATTTAAAGTTGCCATCTCTGAATAATTTTAGCCATTACGAATTGTTTCCAGATACACCGAATCGCTGGAAAGTAATGTACCAACAAGCGCTCACAGGTCAGGTAGTTTCTGTGAGCGAAGATGCCTGGGAACGAGCCGACGGATCTGTTCTGTACCTGCGGTGGGCTGCTCACCCTTGGTACGATCCAGACGAGAAAGTTGGGGGAATTGTGATGGTTGCCGACAAGATTAATGAGTTGGTGGAAGCGCGGGAAACTGCCTTAGAAGCTAGCCGGGTGAAATCGCAATTCTTGGCGAACATGAGTCACGAAATTCGCACTCCGATGAATGGGGTTTTGGCAATGGCTCAATTGCTGCTGCGCGCTCCTCTGGAACAGAAACAGCGGGACTGTGCTCAGACGATTTACCGCAGTGCTGAACATTTGCTAAATGTTATTAATGATATCCTCGATTTCTCTAAGATTGAAGCGGGAGAAATGCGACTGGAAAAGTCTAATTTTGATTTGGATACTTGCGTTGAGTCTGTGATAGAAATTATAGCGCATTTGGCAGAAGAGAAAGGTATTGAATTGAATATTTTAGTTGACAGCTCAGTGCCGAGAAAGTTGGTGGGCGACTCGGGCAGATTGAAGCAAGTTTTGCTGAATTTGACGGGGAATGCCATAAAATTTACCGATCGCGGTCAAGTTCTAGTTCACGTAACTGTCAAACAGGGCAACCGACTCGCAGACGGTAGACAACAAGCAAGATTGCTGTTTTCCGTGCGGGATACTGGCATTGGAATTTCGGCCCAAGGGCAAACAAAGCTGTTCCAATCTTTTTCTCAGGTAGACGATTCTCCTACTAGGCCTTACGGCGGGACGGGTTTGGGTTTGGCTATTTGTAAGCAGTTAGTGGAGATGATGGGAGGGGACATTGGAGTTCGCAGTTTGCTAGGCAGCGGTGCTACTTTTTGGTTTACTGTACCTTTGGAAAAACAGTTGCAAGTTGAGCCTCACGATCCCGAACTTGTGGGCAAGAAGCTGTTAGTAGTCTCTGGAAGCGCTTTGAGGAGGGCAGCGGTGCGATCGCTCGCTCAAAGTTGGGGGGCCCGCTGCGATGAGGCAGAAACTGTTGCTGAGGCTTTGAGTTGGGTGAAAAATGCCCAGCGCGGGATTTCTCAGAATTCGGGGGAGGGGGGAAAAAGCTGGGATGTGGTGCTTGTGGACTTGCAAATGCCGGAGTTGGATGCGGAAGAATTTGCTAGGAAAGTGCGATCGACCTCGACAGTTGGCTCGTTAATCGCCATGACTGCTTTGCGGGAACAGCCGAAGGCTGAATCGCTTTGCAGTCATGGTTTTAACGGATATTTGATCGAGCCGGTGCGGCCAAGTCGCCTGCTTGAGGCAATGGCGCCGGTGAAGGGAACAGGAGATTTTGGGAGATTGGAGGCTGCTAATACTTGCAAGTTGCCAGCAGTTAATTCTCAATATGTTACTCCCAATTCGCCATCATCGCTGAGAATTTTGCTGGCGGAAGACCACCCGATTAATCAACAAGTTATTGTCGAACAGTTGGCAGTTTTAGGCTATCAGGCTGACTGCGTGGTGAACGGTCAAGAAGCGCTGGATTTGCTGGCAAAAAAAAGCTATGATTTAGTGCTGATGGACTGTCAAATGCCGGTACTTGACGGTTACAAAACGGCGCAAAAGCTGAGGGAAATCGAAGGAAGCGAGCGGCATACTTTTGTGATGGCTTTAACTGCTCATGCTATGCCGGGGGAACGAGAAAAGTGTCTGGCGGCGGGGATGGACGATTATCTCAGCAAACCTGTAGATTTAGATGCTTTGGCGGCGGCCCTGAAAAAGTATGAAGCCCTAAATGTTCAGGGTGAAAATAAGTATGGAGTAAAAAGTATTAATTCGGAAAATAAATCTCAATTAGCAACAAATTATACAGAAGTTGTGGAAAAAGCGCAAGTTGTGGCTCTGCCGACACCAAGGGCGATCGCACTTCAAACTTGGGAACATAGAGACTACGACGGACTGTTCGACAAGAGCAGATTGGAGCAACTCGGGCGAGTTAATATTAAATTGCCAGAGCGACTTTTGCAAGCTTTTGTGGCAGACGCCCAAGCTGATATGGCTGCTGCCAAACTCGCTCTAGAAGCTAAAGATTGGCAAGCTGTGGAATATCAAGCCCACCGTCTCAAAGGAACTTCTGCTAATGTGGGAGTTGCTCTAATGTCGGATTTGGCCGCACAATTGGAGCATCAAGCGCGAGGCTTTCAATCTGAACCACCAGAGGTGGAATTGTTAAATATTGAGAGGATTGAGAACATATTAGTGAGTTTGTCCAGTCATTTAGCCCAGGTTCAAAAATTTGTGGAAACTCGAATGTTGGGTTAATATCTTACTCGCTCGGAGTCGATATTAGTCGGCGATTAAAATCGCCCGTACAAAAAATAATTTTTCTCTAAAAAACTAATAAATAAAGCGGTACGGTACGGAGGGCGCATCCTAAATATAAAAATTATAATAGGGAAAATTTGTTTGTTTCTTTCTTCACTCCGTTTCCTCTGCGTTCTCTGCGGTTAATTTAAAAAATAATTAATTTAGCTATGAATTACGATACCAGTACAAACACTATTTTAGATAGCGATTCATTAGAAAATGATGAAAAACTGCTAACGCCTTTGATGGTTTTTGCTCAAGAAGTTTTATTGTATGAAAACGAGGCGATCTCTGAGCAAGATTCTGTAAATGCTGTGCCGGGGCCGCCCGATGAAATCAATAATTTATGTGTTGACAACCTGGTGGCAAAAGTGGCTCGCTGCTGTCGGGAAAGCAAGGTGGGGAAAAAATTACCAACGGCTTTTTACGTTCACGTTTCGGCTTTGCAAGCACTCAACCCAGTCATCGGAATCTACGAAAATTGTGCCAGACGCACTCTCGAAAATATTGATGAAGCAACTTTAGTTAAAGTTTCACTCCATCAACCTAAAATATCTTATCTTTTTTACCCTGATTTCGATACAGATGCTCATCCTGCTTTGCAAACCAGCATCCAAATTAATCTAGCAACAGGGGAAGTTAAATATTTCGATTACAGCAACAGCGAAAATCCCCCGGTTTTGCACCGGAAAGAAACTTTTGTAGCTGCGGATTATCCCAATTACGAAAAGTTTGCTCGACTCACTCGCTGCGAGGAAAAGTGGGGACTGCTTGACAATACTAGCGTTATCGGCACTCGCGAGGGTTGGCTCAAATATTTGGGATATTGCGGTGTAGAAATCCAAGATCATACTGTTGTCGAGCGTTTGAAACAGGAGAATAGTGAGCTATCAATTCCTAAGATCGAGCGACACAAAGCTGCAATGGTACGCAATTCGCTTTCTAAACCTCTGCGTCTGGTTTTAGAAGCTGATTTAGTGAGGGACGGGGCGACTTTTTTTGATTACGGTTGCGGTTACGGCGGGGATGTTAAATATATTGCACAAGAGGGTTATGCTATTTCGGGTTGGGACCCCTACTATCAGCCGGATACTCCGCGAATTTGTGCTGATATTGTGAATATTGGTTATGTGATTAATGTAATCGAATCTTTGGCGGAACGACGAGAAGCGTTGCTGAATGCTTGGGAATTAACTAAGAGTTTATTAGTTGTAGCGGCTCAGGTTTTGATTGATGATAGCGATCGAGGTCAAATTGCTTACGGGGATGGGGTGATTACTTCTCGGAATACCTTTCAGAAGTATTACGAACAAGAAGAGTTAAAGGTTTATATTGACCAAGTTTTGAATGTTGATGCAATTCCTGCGGCTTTGGGGATTTATTTTGTATTTCGGGATGCGGCGGAGGGTGAAGGTTTTCGTGCTTCTCGGTTTCGATCGCACTTATCGACTCCCAGGGTGCGATCGCAAGTTAAGCGGTTTGAGGATTATGCGGAAATGTTGGCTCCTTTGATGGCTTTTGTGAGCGATCGGGGCCGCCTTCCGGTTAAAGGCGAACTAGCGGAAGAATCGGCGATTAAGGGGGAATTTCACAGTTTTAATCGCGCTTGGAGGGTGATTTTGCAAGCAACGGATGCGGATGATTGGGAGACAATCGCCGACAAGCGCCGCCAGGATTTGTTAGTATATCTGGCTCTCAACGGTTTGGGCGATTCCCTACGGGATAGCTACGCTTCACGGCCTTCGATGCGCCGACTCCCGGCTCAAATCCGCAACGACATCAAAGGTTTGTTTGATAATTATCAAAAAGCTTGCACTTTGGCAGATTTAATGCTATATAGTTTGGGCAAACCTGATATTGTTGCGGACTGCTGCGAAGATAGTGCGATCGGCTACAAACAGCCCGGTACTCTTTCAGTTCACGTCTCTGCATTAGAAGAACTAGACCCTTTGCTCAGGCTCTACGAAGGCTGCGCCAACCGCACAATTGGCAGACTTGACGGCGCGACAATCATCAAATTTTACGCTCGCAAACCTCAAATTTCCTATTTATTTTATCCCGATTTTGACAGTAACCCGCATCCAGCCCTCCACACGGCTATGCACATACATTTGCGCGACCTTTCTGTGAGCTATAAAGACTATTCTGATGTGTATAATCCGCCAATTTTAGTTAGAAAAGAAGCTTTTGTTACTGCTAGTTATCCCCATTACGAAAAGTTTGCGAAACTCACCCGCCAAGAAGAAAAGTTAGGGATTCTAGATCGTGGCGCAGTTAAGAAACATCGAGAATTGGTGAAGTGTTTGGAGGAAAATTGCGTTAAAATTAAGGATCATAAGTTGTTTTGGCGAGCGAATGCTGACCCAGAAAAATTGAAAATGCTGCAAAAAGCTGCGTTGGAACGCCAGCAGAAAAAGATTGAGTTGAATCCAGGAAAGATTGAACGAACCGCAGAGAGCGCAGAGGGCGCTGAGGATGGAAAAGAAGAGGGAGAGGAATAGTTATGGAAGCAGAGTATGATTTTAGGGGGACTTAAACAATTTTTCAGCCCAAACCAATATAATTATAGTTAAGGCAACGATTGAGGAAAAGTCGCAATCATGGTAGTCCGTCAACCCCTCTATAGCAAAGAAGAATTTGCTCAACGTGGCGATCGCATTTACCAAACTCAAATACGCTCACAAATCGAATCTGAGAATCAAGGTAAAATTGTAGCGCTCGACCTTGAAACTGGAGACTTTGAAGTTGATGCGAGTGAAATAGCTGCTTGCGATCGCCTTGAATCTCGTCACCCAAATCCTCAAATCTGGATTGTTCGGGTTGGGTATCGTCACGTTCGCCGATTCGGTGGACGAACCAAGAGATCTGTATGATCTCAGGAATCGTTAATGCTGATTTTGAAGCGATTATCTCGCTTTCAATATGTGACTCTGATGGAAAAATTCACACGCATGAGGCGATCGTAGACACGGGCTTTAATGGTTGGCTTTCATTACCTTCCGACAAAGCATTAGGCTTCTTGCTACAATGTTTTGATACAGTTCCAGTCAGGTAGAATATGTCCCTAATGAGCGCCCCAGCAAAATTCCAAGCAACCTCTCCTCCTTTCCGTTGGGATGAAGCGGGAGGTATCCGTATAGGTTCGAGTCGAGTCACCCTAGATAGCATACTTGCTTCATACCACAATGGCTCCACTCCCGAAGAAATCGCTATTCAGTATTCAGTTGTTCGCTTAGAAGACATATACAGTACCATTGCTTACTATCTAAACCATCGTCTGGAAATTGACAGTTATTTGGAACAGCGCAGCCAACAATCTCAGCAACTGAGACAAGAACTTTCTCGACAACACAACTTAGTTGATCTGAGACAACGTTTGCTTACTCGTTATCAGTCAAAAGGGGAGTCGATACCAAGTGCGCCTTCTAACTGATGAAAATTTTAATGGAGGCATATTGCGTGGGCTGGTGAGACGTTTGCCTGAATTAGATATTGTTCGTGTCCAAGATGTAGGGCTGATTCACACTGACGATCCAGATATTTTAGAATGGGCGGCTAATGAAGGACGCATCTTACTTACCCATGATGTGGCCACTATTACGATGTATGCCTACGAGCGAGTCAATCAAGGACTACCTATGCTTGGAGTTATTGAGGTTATTGCAACAGCACCCATTGGTAAGATCATTGATGATTTAGAACTATTTATTTTTTGCAGTCAGCCTGATGAATATGAAGGTCGAATTCTTTTCATCCCTTTCCCTATACTGTGATTGGGCTAGATAGTCGGTGGAATCTACTGTATGTGGTTCACATTGAGCGTGAAGAAAATGTCATTCGGATTATTTCAGCACGTAAAGCAACTCGTCAGGAGAGGGCAGAGTATGAAGGTTGAAGCATTAAAGCAGCGATTAAACCGCAACCGTCCAATGACTAGCGTGACGATCCGTATGCCCGAAGATGTGGTGGAAGATCTAAAGAAAGTTGCACCATTGTTGGGTTTTTTGGGTTATCAGCCATTAATTCGTGCTTATATCGGTCAAGGTTTGCGCGTTGATTTAGAACTATTTGAGAGCGATACAGTGACAGCCTTAGTAGCAAGTTTGAAGCGTCGAGGTGTCAGCGATGCAGTGATTGATGAGGCATTAAAGGAAGTCATTCATGCTAAATCATGTTAAGTGTGTCGAGCCAGCAGTACAAAAAGGCGATCGATCAAACATTCAGATAGCTAACACGACACGGTATCTCATTACGCAAGTCACTGCCTCATGAACGCAGACGCTATGAACAATACCTCAAAAACAGACTGGGCTAGAATCGACGAAATGAGCGATAAAGATATCGATACCTCCGATATTCCACCGCTGTCGGAGGAGTTCTTTCATCGCCGATTAAAACTGTACAAATCCGCATTCGGACGATCGACCATTAATGAAAATATTCCCTGCTCGCATTCATATTCTGCTTGCCAGTCAAGCTCCCGTCGGACTAATCATTCGACGCGGCCCGTCGAAGCAGGTTGCAACAATGCTATGGGATCGACAATGCGATCGATTCCAACTGGGACAATGGTTAAAGGGACGCATCTACGAACGCCGGAGTGACCTCTCACCCGACGGCAAATATCTGATTTACTTCGCGATGAATGGTCGCTGGCAATCGGAGGCCTGTGGTGCCTGGACTGCGATTTCACAAGCACCATACCTCAAAGCGATCGCCATCTTCCCCAAGGGGGATTGTTGGAATGGGGGTGGTCTGTGGACGAGCCGAGCCACCTACTGGCTCAACGACGGCTACTACGGCCACCAGATATTGCGGGATACTTCGACAGTCCGTCGCGACACCACCTACGCCCCAACCTGCAATTATGGCAACAACGAGTGTCTCGGCGTCTATTACCCTCGACTTTTACGCGATGGTTGGCAACTGGTCGATCACGTACAGTTCGGCAAAAGGAAAGCCCAACATATCTTTGAAAAATCGATCGGCAACGGCTGGATACTCCGCAAAATCGCCCATGCCGAGATCGATCACCCAGAGGGGAAAGGCTGTTATTGGGATGAACATTCACTAATTAATCGGGCTACTAATGCCACGATTAGTTATCCCCAATGGGAGTGGGCAGACCTGGATGGCAAACGGCTAGTCTGGGCGGCTGAAGGCAACCTCTATGCGGCAGAGATAACAGCGGAAGGATTAACCAACGTTGTCCTATTATTTGATTTTAATGATATGCAATTTCAGCCGATCGCTGCGCCATACTGAATCATCATCCATTTTTAACTGGATACCGATAACCGAACTTAAACCGCTATATGTCTATATCCGTAACCTCTAGTTTGGTATCTCCGATTCTTTCGGAGTTAAAATTGATATCTCTTGCTGTCATAAAACGACAACTACTAAAAACAAAATAAAGAACTGAAGTCCTCACTACAAAATCCAACAAGGTTCGTAGTGAGGACTTTAGCCCTAATTAAGCAAACTTAATCTTCAAATAATCATCCTCCATCTTCGCCCCTGAAGGTTGCAGCGCCGCTAAAGCTTGCGGCAACACCAAATTACGGCGGTGATTCCCAATCCGAACATTCAACTCATCTCCCGTTTTGCTCAACTGGATCTGATCCTTAGCAATTCCGGGCAAATACAGTTCAAGACTATATTGATTGTTTTCCTGCACGATCTTAATCGTATTTTCTTTGTAATAAACTTGACTGGGGTCTTCGTCTTTGTAAAGCGTTTCTTTCAACCGTTCCAAAGCTGCCAAACCGCACATTTCTTCGGAATAAAGTGGCACTTCCTTAACTGGCAGCGGCATGAAATCTGAGTGAATTTCCTGACGGTACTGTTCCTGGCTTTCTTTCCACCGTTTGAAAAATGGGTCGGTTACTTCTGCGGGAATAATCCGGTTAGCTACTACTAAATCTGTGGCTACATTGTACAAACTCAAATAGGCATGAGCGCGCAGAGACTCTTTAATTACCATTTTTTCGGGATTGGTAACTAACCTTACCGAAGTGACAGTATTGTCAGTTAAAACCTTTTCCAAAGCTTCGATTTGTTCGTAAAATTCGTAAGGTGCATCCATCACCTCTTTGTCTGGTAAAGAAAAACCCGCAATTGGTCTAAAAATTGGTTCAACTAAAGGTCTAAGGGCGGCTGATATGCCTTGCAGCGGCTTGTAAAATTTTCTCATGTACCAGCCGCCAACTTCCGGCAAACTTAGCAGTCTCAATGCTGTCCCCGTCGGAGCAGAATCGATAATTAAAACATCAAATTCGCCTTCGTCGTAATGCCGCTTCATTCGGACTAAACCGAAGATTTCATCCATTCCTGGCAAGATGGCTAATTCTTCAGCTTGCACCCCTTCGAGTCCCTGGGCACGCAAGACTTGAGTAATGTAGCGCTTAACTGCTCCCCAATTGCCTTCTAATTCCCTGAGAGCGTCTAATTCTGCTCCCCACAAATTCGGTTTCACCAGCCGCGAATCGTGCCCGAGTTCCATGTCGAAGCTGTCGGCTAAGGAGTGGGCGGGATCTGTGCTCAGCACTAGGGTTTTGTATCCCAATTCGGCACACCGCAGCCCAGTCGCAGCGGCTACGGAGGTTTTGCCGACGCCACCTTTTCCAGTCATTAATATTAAGCGCATTGATTGTTTAGCTCGCCTGAAAGTAGTTTACTCCTATATTGTAACGTTATGTAAAGAAAATTAATTTTGTGGGGAAATTAATTTGGGCGATCGCGCCGCACTTGACACAGTGCATTTCCTGTGATGCACTAAATTTGTACAATGTCAATAGATGGTTGAGTTGAGAGGGCGATCGCACTTAATTTTTAGGTGTTCAAAAATGGCGATCGTACTTAATACTTATTCAATAAAAAGCGACATGATATAATATCAATTAGCAACTCAATTTCCACCAACTTTAAAATAAAAGTATTCGCCCATGCAACTCGAAGACTATTTTGACTTTCAGCGGCCCGATGATATTCGGGTCAAAGGAACGCGAATCGGCATTGAAACCATCCTCTATAATTTCATTCATCGCGCTCGCACTCCCGAACAAATTGCTCAAACTTATCCATCTCTTAACTTGGAACAAGTTTATGCTACTATCCTTTATTATCTGCATAATAAGGAGGCTGTTAGTAACTACATTGCTGATTGGTTGGAGTGGAGTCATCAGCAACTTAAAGCACAAGAACTTAACCCGTCTCCCTCTGCTATCCGCCTGAGAAAACTAAGAGCAGAAAGAGAGGTTGTTAAGAAAGCATAATGCCTTTAAAATATTTGTTCTAGAGAAGAATATCCGATCTACATCGAATCTTCTTCTCTACAACAATGAACTACAAATAATATTCTCATTGAGAATATTCTATAACCCTAAACAATAACGAATTGATGCCTCAATTTCTGCCATTTTAGTTTCAGAAATTCGTCCCGCTGGAGAATCAAAAAAACGATTCTTATCCAAAGAACGGATTTAAAAACATAAAAAAACAGTCTCCATTGACAGTCCACTTTCTGAAGAATAAACACGAACATTGGTGGGAAAATCACGGGTAATATTTTCACCCTTTGTTCCTACAATTACAGTCACAACTAAGGGTAACTTATTAAGGGAATCAATGGATAAAATTAACACAGGTCTTTGTCCTGCTTGTTCTCTTCCCTGAACAGGATTAAGATTAACAAAATAAATCTCGCCTCTTTGAATGGTCATAAATCAGTTAAACCATCCATTTCAGTTATTTTAAATTCCTGTTCTATTTGCTGAATCTCAGCTTGAATAGATGGATCGTTTGCCATCGCTTCTAGTTGTGTTGTTAAGTTAGAAACACTGATTTCTATTTCTTGATCTCCATAAGTGGCTTTTAATCTTTCTAAAAAGCTCTGATCGAGTTCACTAGCTTTTAAACGATAGGTACTTACCATTTTGAGTTATTATTTTTGTTAAAGTTGATTTTCGGGCTGACTTCTCCTCCTATTATACCTCATCATCCATAACATATCGCACCCCATCTGTAAAACAGGCATGATGCTTGTTACATAACTTGACAAATTACAAGTTATTGAGAATTGTTCTCTTATAGTTTAGGGAGTAATGGGTTATGGTGGCTCAGGAGACGATCCTATTACTCTGAATGTACAAGAAGGTTTATAATTATCAGGATAAGAGACTGCCTCGAGGGCTTTACTTAAGGGTTCCCTTCCAATCCCTACAAAAGTTTGGCTATATCCCTCACAACTAACCAATACTTGATTCTGGTCATCAGGTAAATATCTACCTCCACTCGTTTGGCAATCTGTTTTTCCGGCACACGAGTCTCTACACTCATCAGGCTCACTAGGTGTACTTAACTGCCACCATCCTCTATTGTGAATAAAGCAAAATCCTTCAGTATAACTAGAATTTTGTGCTTGCGGTTGAGGTTGTGTAGATTGAGGTGCTGTTCGTTGTGGCGACTGATTCAAAGATGACTGACCTGAATTATTATTATTTCCTGAGTTTGATGCTACTGGTGGCGAACCCTGCCCTAAAGCTGTTCGCATTTCTCCTAATTGTCCAGCAATTCCATCAGCAACTCTTTGAGGAATCTCTGGCGACGACCAATTATTAGGATTCAAAAATTCCTGCATCTCAGGAGAATTCAGAATTGGATTTGTATCTATCTGTGTAATTGTATCTTGAGGATAATTATATCTTTCTCCAGCTTTAACCAATCTACCGCCGGGATTTTTCGCTGATTTAACCCGCACATCTCCTACTAACACATCAATACTGATACCAGTAGCATTATCAGCAGTTTGAATGGTACTTTGTCCCGGAGTTGGTACAACCGTCACCTCATCTTCAGCTTGAGCTAACAGTCTCCGAGAAGCTTGAAGGTTATTATTTGGCAAGCCACTTTTCTTACTACTACTTTGTAATTTAACTCCCGCTTCACATCCCCTGTCACTCCCCTTTTTCCAAGCAATTGTAAATCGACCTCTGGCGCTACAAGGAAAACTCCACTCAGAAATAATTTGAGAAGGCCCTGCTTTTACTAATAATCCTGAACTATCTAAAGGTGCATCCTGGAAGAAACCGAGGTGAGCCCAAGGTTTATTTCCACCTGGAACATATAAAATTGTATTCTGTCGCAATTTCTGTTGTAGAGTCGCGGGTTTGCGATCGCGACTGTTGCTCGCACCGATCGCTAATCCTGTTCCTTCAATTTTGCCAAGGTAAGCGCCATCCGGTGTAATTGCATAACTGCTCATTCCTGTTATCAAAATCACAATTAATGTGAGTAAGCTGGCTAAAAATAAAATCAAGCGACTAGTATTTCGGCGAAATTTCCATCTGTTCATAATAGTATTCCTTAAGTTAGGTGATTAGACTATTTGAAGAGTTGGGATTAGCGGGCGCATTAACAACTTTACAGGTATTAAGACGATTAATTGCGACATCATAAGGTGGGATAATTAATATTTTACTGGTGAGAGTTAGCCCATCTAGCTTTTTACACTGAGGAGCTTGATAAGCAGATTTTTTATCATACCAGCCACAGTAGTTCTGGGTGTACTTCCGCCACAAGACATCGATCGCCTTTAAAGTTTCGCAGGGTAGATGCTCCGCCTCTTCATGTGTTTTCAATTCCCCATCGTCATTCAAATCTGCTTTCGCTCCCAATTCTCGCATCATAATTGCATAAGTAGTGCGAAGCGCCCCTTCTGTATATTGCTTTTCATAACTTAGTAAAGAAGTGTTATCCAGCAATTTTCCAATTTGCCCATTCTTTAGCTGTTCCTCCAACTGTGGCAACCGATATTTTTGAATCGTTTCCACCAGCGAATTTTCAGCTTTCAAGAAAATATTTTGCAACTTTTGTCGATCCTGCGACTGCAAATTTTCCTGATCATTTGGTGAAGACTTAAGCAATTTATCAGCCTCAGTTAAAATTTTACGATAATAGGAAAGCGCCCGATCGATATCTCCCGCATTCCTATGCCCGTCAGCAATTTTTAAGAAATCCGGCAAAATAGAAAGAAGTTGCGGCGTACCCACATCAATCCCCGCAGAAACATCTTGAATAATACGGAGAGATTGTTGTCTTTGCCACCAAGCAAAACCCCCAGAAACGATAATTACTAGCAAAGAAGCGATCGCCGCCCCAGTCATCTTCTGAGCAGCAATTCTCGCTTGCCTCTCCTGCTGCAACTCCCGCTCTTGGCGTGCTTGCTCCTGTTCTAAACTCAGATTAATAAACACCCGTTCCGCCTTACTTATCTCCTCCAACCGTTGCAACAAATACCCCTCCGCCTCTCCCAAGGGTGCGCTTTGCAACAAATAACCCTCCTTATTCTCATTCCTTTCCCATTCCATAAACGCCACCTTTAACCGCTTTTTCCATCTCAAAAAAGTATCATTGTCCTCAATCCATTTCCTCAAATCCGGCCATGCTTTAATCAAAGCCTCATGCACAATTTCCACCGTTTCTATCTGAGTCGTTTCATTGCGATTACTCACCACCAAACGTGCCGTCGCCAAATGCGTTACCAAATCCCAATTTTCTTCCCCTACCTCAGCGCGAGTCGCCAGTTGGCGCGTGTATTCCGTGCCTTCTCCCGGCGACACCAACTTCATAAAAATCTGCTTTATCCGTTCCTTATCCCCCTCTTTCAGCGCATCATATACCCCTTCGGCGTGTCGGCAAAGAGCCTTTTCTACTCCACCAATTTCATCATATTTCAGACGAGTCAGCAAACCATTTTCCTGCTGTTTCCAAAGTTCCGTAAGCGCAAATTCCAACAATGGCAAATTACCCTGTTCATCACCCACATCATTGAGAATATGTTCTGTCAATCCCGCTTCCAGATAGACATTTCGTTTCTTAGCAGGTTCCTCAATTGCCGCTTGCAATTCGGTTCTCACCATCCCACCGATAAATTCCGGTTTCCATCTGTCTAACTGTTCCCGAAAAGGATCATATTTTATTGCCTGCCCCAAAAAATCAGCCCGCAGAGTAATCACCAATCTGAAGGCTGAAAAATTTTGTACCGCATCCAATAAACAATCTAAAAATTGCCGATTTTTCTGATTTGGGTAAGTATAAATTTCCTCAAACTGGTCAATTACTAACAGAAAACGCCGACTGCTACCGACGCTTTTTACCACATCAGATAAAGTGCGATTCCCCTCTTGCAAATCTATAGCTAGTTGGTTAATTTCCTCGGCATTAACCTCAGTAACTCCCTCATTTTCACCCGTTTCTAATTGCGCCACAGGTAACAGTAGCGCTTTCGCAAAATTCTCAAAAGGAGTAGATTCCGGGCGCAAGTTAGCAATTAACCAGTTTTCTTGCTGACGCAAACTAGGAATTAAACCTGCCAATACTACTGAAGATTTCCCACTTCCTGAAGCACCAATTACAGCTACCAGTTTTTTAGTTTCTACAACTTTGACAAGCTGATTGGTAAAAGTTTCTCGGCCAAAAAATAAGGCTGCATCTTTCTCCTGAAAAGCCGATAAACCCTGATAAGGATTGGGGGGAATTACTAAATCGTTCCAACGCAAAGGTTTAACGGCGGGATTTTGACAAATTACAGGTAAATTACTTACACAGGGAAACTCTTTTTCTAAAATTTGTAGCCGCCGTCGCGCTTTCCTCACCGAAGCATACAAGGAATTTCCTTGAGTAAATTCCTCCATAAAATATTGTAGAAACCGAGGTGCAACTGCAACAGGCAACTCTTCCCGCATCGCAATTATTTGCGGCAAATATAAATCTTCCCCTTCGGCTAAGGAGTGCGCTAAACCGAGTCCATCGCAGCAGTTTAAAATGGCAAGCTTCAATCCATTATCAATCGCTTTTTTAAAGTGATTCCTTAATTCGCCTATGGTTATCTTATCATTTTTATTAATCCAGATAGTTCCTGTTTTCCAGTCATCTTGACTTTCCCCATGTCCAACAAAAAAAAGTATATCCCATTGTTGTTTCCACAGCGGTTCATCTAACTCTTCTCGTTTGGGTTGTTTGAGCCAAGTAACTTCTACATGATTCCCTAAATTTTGAATGGGCTGTCCTTGAGATACTATATCTGCTTGATAACCCAAAATAGCTAGAATTTTTACTTTGTCTTGAGAGGCTAAAAGTTGTTTTAACTGCTGAAAATTTGGCGAACTAAATCCCACTTCTGTTTGAGAAAAATCCCTGAGTAAATCCCATTCATGCCAAGGCAGTTTTCGCAACCAAGGGTTATTGGTTAGCAGCAGTATGCGATTTTCCTCTCCCGGTTCTAAGTGAGTCCGTAACAGCGACTCAACTGATTGAAAATCTTGATGTTTTAACCAATTATTGAAGTTCGCTATCAAATCTTGAGTCTCTCTTCGGAAAGGCTCAAAATCATTTTCTTGAATATTGCCAGAAACATTTTCAAAACTAGGACGGTCAGTCAAGGGAAATTTAGGAATAGGTGCTACTATGCTTCTGTAGTGTGCCTGCCAATTACGATACGCTTCTTTAATATTTGGATTTCTAGGTAATTTCCCCGCCTCTCCGGCGATGAGGGGAAAGGGTGCGGAGTCTTTGAGAATCTGTGCGGTGACAGAAAAAGCTGAATCGAAGTCACCTTGGATGTCTAAGCGGATTAACTTACCCATGTTTCCCCTCAGTTAATTGATAGTGCGAGGCAGGCGAGACACCTACCCGAAAACACATTAATTAGATTAAAGCACAAATTTTTCCGTGACGCTCACTTCTCCCAAGGCTAGTTTGACACTAAATTCGTCGCCCGGATCGGCATCAAACTGACATTGAATCAAAACATCGGCACTTCGGGCAGTCACTTCCTTGAAAACTTCGCCCTCGGCTAACACCAGTAATTTGAGATTGAGTGGTAAATAATTTTCTCCACTTGGATAGACTTGCAGCCAAACAGATACTTTATCTTCGCTTGCTCTTGTCAGGTTAATGACTAGGTTGACAGCATGACTAATTAAGTCTGCTCTTAGGTTAAATAGTTTACCTTGTTTGACGCGATCGCTCCACACAGTCGGACTTAATTGTTGCGGTGTCAGCAACTCTTCTACACTCTGCCAACCTGCTGTAAAAATATTCTCAAACCACTGACTTAAGTTCACCTGTTCTTCGTTTGGAACAACCTGTACTTCCAAAACAGGTACTCCCAATCTATCAGAAAGTACCCCTTCTCTAAACAAAACTTCAATTTGTTCGTAGGATGACCGAGAACCTTGCCAATATATAATTAGACTCCCTCTCTCTATTTTTTGTATTTTCATCTGATTAGCTCCTAAGATTTGCTTCATGGTTTCTTCCAAGGTTCTTAAGATTTCTTCTGAAACCTCGACATCACAAGTCATCACTAGAAGAGTTTCTTCTTTCTCTTTTACATCTTCGCTTTTGCGATAGCCTTTATTGAGAAAAAGAATGATTGGATCTCTCCAATTGTTTATTTGACCTCCGGTTAATCTTCGGATGCAATCATATAAACCATTTCGTGTAGAAAGCTTAACTCTTATTGTCTCAACAGGAACATAAATTTTATCTAGTTTGTCGCACATTTGATTGGGTTCAACTCCAGAAAGCAATAAACATAAATATGTTTTTTCAAAACTCCCCAGGTCTTTACTTTCACCCAACAAGACCTTATATTTCTGGTCTAAGTCATTAAACAATTTTTGAATCTCCCAGGTTTTGGCAGCTTTGTTACAACAGCTAGGCAAAATTTGAGACATAGTTAATCGTCTTTTTACTTGACATTGTAGTCAATCATAACATACCTATCATTAACGGGGATTATGGAAAATTACTAACGCCCATATTAATTGCTTCATGGTCTAATCAAATCAGTCGAGGAAAACTTCGCTAAAGCAACAAATCAAGCAGCCTAAATGGAGGCAAATAAATGCACGAACAATTCGATCGCGAACACAATTTCCATTTTCACGAGCCTCACGCGCATCAGATCCATCACGCAGATTTTACGATCGGGGACGGGGACGAAAATAACTTTTTGAGCGACTGGCTGATTGAAGGAGCAATTTTCGTTTTTAACTTGTTCTCTTAGCCAGTAGTTGAATGGCTATCAATACCTGTTGATAGCCCTTATCAACCCTGAAATATCTCAAAAATACTCAACAATATCAATCTGACAACAGGAGAATAGAATGAGAACCGAATCTTTTCGCGTTGTACAGTCTTTCGGACTTGAGTATCCCAATTATAAAATACTTGCTCAAGCCAAGAGTGGCGATCGCTATATTGTCTGGTATCCCGACAGTCTTGGGGTAGATGTAGGTCAAGAAGTCCTAATCGATTTCAATGACGATTCCTGGCGCACAATAGATAATCCGAGAAATGGGAAAAAGTCTGATATCGCAAAAGTTAGTAAAGTCAATTAGCAGAAAGGCAGAATTATCAAGGGATAATTTTCCTTTTCGATCGCCTTATTACCTTCAACTTCAAAGGATTCCTTTATGAACAATAATGGTTTAGCCACTACTGCCGGCGGTGCCTTAATTGCCGCAAAATTAGCCACCGCTACTGGTGTAACTGCTACTGGAATTGCTACTACTACGGGTGGTGTTGGTATCACTACTGTGGCTACAGCAACAGGAACCGCAATGTCAGTCGCGATCGCACCCGCCGTTGCAATTGCAGCGCCAGTAATCGCTGTTGGAGCATTGATTTGGTGGTTAGCCCGCGATTAATGCTGATTTCTTTGATTTTTGCTCAGGTCTGAGCAACCGGGTTTCTATCAATATCGGGGTAGAAACTCGGTTTCTTGACAAGCATCATTTTTATACATTAGTCTTGACTGGAAATACAAGCTGTTTGAGAACATCCAACCGCGAACAGTCCCAATAATCGATGTGAGAAACGATTAAACTGTCGCTGTTGATTTTGAGTTCGCTTCTACCGGCGATCGCCATTTTCGGTTTCCAAGGTAGCGGTGCGATCCAGCTCAGAGTCCAGCGAGTGTCTATAGTATCTCCCGACTGCGAAATCCCGTGCAAATCGAGATTTACATCCTGAAAAAAAGTCCCCATAAACCCGATCATTTTGCGGTAGCGATCGACTCCTGTAAATCGATTCACCGGATCTTCAAAATAAACATCTTTTGCATAGATGCTGTAAGTCTGATTATCGGGAAATCTTTGATAATCGTCTTTGAGAATTTCCAGAATATCCATTTCGAGCGATCGTTATTCTTGTATTATTAGAATATAATTTTAACACGATAGATTTAAAATCCGCAATTTTAGTCCAAATTGTGATAGTATATCAGGTTATTTCCTGCCTTGCCAACTTTCAACTTAACATCACAACTATGATTGACCTCTACACTTTTACCACCCCCAACGGTCGCAAAGTTTCGATCATGCTCGAAGAAATAGGTTTACCCTACAACGTGCACGTCATCAACATCACAAAAAACGACCAATTTAGCCCAGAATTCATCGCTATCAACCCCAACAGCAAAATTCCGGCGATAGTCGATCGAGATAACGGCATCACCGTCTTCGAGTCCGGCGCTATTCTGATCTATCTTGCCGAAAAAAGCGGCAGATTTCTGCCAACCGACAAACAAAAATACTTTCAAGTTATGGAATGGCTGATGTTTCAAATGGCCAGCGTCGGCCCGATGTTTGGTCAGCTAAACCACTTCAAACGCTTTGCACCCGAACAAATTCCCTATGCGATTGGGCGTTACGAAAAAGAAACCTTGCGGCTCTACGGAGTATTAGACACTCAACTAGCAAAATACGAATACATCTGCGGCGACTATTCCATCGCCGACATTGCTACCTATCCCTGGGTTGCTATTTACGAATTTCAAGGATTAACCCTCGACAACCACCCCCACCTCAAACGTTGGGTAGAAACCTTGCAGAAGCGTCCCGCCGTTGAGCGCGGAATGGCGGTTCCATCATTATAAACCCCCCATCTAAATTGTATTGTCGGGAGGGCGGGACACCCCACAAGCAAGTTGACTGGTTGTGGAACGGGCTTCTAGCCCGTTCTTAATAAACAGCGGGCGGGCTAGAAGCCCAACCCCTACTCCCCACAAGCAAATTGACTTTTGTGGAACGGGCTTCTAGCCCGTTCAAAAAAAGCCCTCAAACTCAATCGGCGAAATGCTTAATAATCGCCTCAGCAAACTCCGAACACTTCAACTCAGGCACCGGCGGCTCCATCAACCTCGCCAAATCATAAGTAACTTCACCGTTAGAAATTGCCGCTCCCAAACCCTTCTTAATCAAGTCTGCTGCTTCCTGCCATCCCATGTATTCTAACATCATCACCCCGGACAAAATCAGGGAACCGGGATTGACTTTATCCAAACCAGCGTGTTTAGGTGCAGTGCCGTGAGTCGCCTCAAAAACTGCACATTCATCACCAATATTCGCACCGGGGCCCATGCCCAATCCACCGACAATGGCGGCGGCCGCATCGGACAAATAATCCCCGTTCAGATTCATTGTCGCCAAAATCGAATACTCTGCCGGTCGGGTTTGAATTTGTTGGAAAATACTGTCAGCAATTCGGTCGTTGACCATGATTTTTTCTTTCCACTTGCCGCTGCCGTGACTGTCCCAAATTGCAAACAGAACGTCGGCTACTTCTTGACGAATTTTGGCTTGTTTTTCTGGGGTCAAAGCATCGTATCCTGGGTCTATTTGGCGAGCATTATCTTCTAAGCTAATGTCGGATTTTTTTTCTTTGTTTCCCAGAATCCAAGACTCTCTTTCCGTTACGCACTGTTCGCGAAATTCGGTGGTTGCTAATTCATAACCCCAATCTCGGAAAGCTCCTTCGGTATATTTCATGATGTTGCCTTTGTGCACCAAAGTCACTTGCTGCTTATCTTTCGGCAACCGTAAAGCGTGGGTAATGGCGCGCCGTACTAAACGCTGAGAACCTGTTTTGCTAATGGGTTTTATTCCGATTCCAGAATCGAGGCGAATTTGTTTTTTGCCATGTTCGGGTGTTGCTGGAATTAACTCATTATTGAGGAATTCAATCAATTTTTTGCCGATTTCGCTGCCTTTTGCCCATTCAATTCCGAGGTAAATATCTTCTGTATTTTCCCGGTAAATAATTACATCTAGGAGTTCAGGGGTTTTGTGTAGCGATGGTGTTCCAGCATAATATTTGCAGGGCCGCACGCAGGCGTAAAGGTCAAAGATTTGCCGCAAAGCTACGTTTAGCGATCGAATGCCGCCCCCGATTGGGGTTGTCAGCGGCCCTTTGATGGCGACTCCGTATTCTTTGATGGCGTCTAAGGAATCCTGGGGCAGATATTGGTAAGTACCGTAGACATCGCAGGCTTCGTCGCCTACATAGATTTTAAACCAGTTGATTTTTCGATCGCCACCGTAAGCCTTTTCTACCGCAGCATCCATGACTTTCTGGGATGCAGGCCACAAGTCAACGCCCGTACCGTCGCCGCGAATGAAGGGAATAATCGGGTCATTGGGGACGATCGGCAAACCGTCTTTGAAAGTAATTTTAGAACCAGTTGTCGGGGCTACAATCTTTTCGTACATATCTTAACAGGGCGGATAGGAATGTTCCCTATTTTGCCACGATTGTCTGCCTAAACCTCCACCAATCCTAAATATTTGTATAAATTTAAGTTTAATGTTTGGGCGATAGGCTGCCCGTCACTGTGACTTTTGGGCTATCGCCAATTTAAACGTAAATTTAAAAAAGTAGCAAAGATAGCAGAAGTTTCTCTCAAATCTCCCTCTCTATCTTTCAGCGCTAAGGTTGAGAAGATGCTGGAAACAAGTCAGTGGATTTTTGATTTTTGATTTTTGATTTTTAGATTTACTCCCCAGATGAATCTGGGAGGTTGAACCTTAGTCTAAAATTTTGAACGCCTCGCGACTTTTGTCGGAAAGTTGTATGCGTTTTTGGGTGGGGTCAAAATGGTGATTGTAGCCGCCGATGAACGCAAATAAACGCCGATTATTTTCACAAAATTTGCATTTATTTGCGATATTTTTCCTTCTGCATATTCTTTTTGACAACCCACAAAATACACCAGATGACTATAATCACCACAACTATTTTGGAAACCGGGCCAAGATATTCCTCTACAAGTGTATAATTTTCCCCTAGTTTATATCCGGCAAAAGTCAGGAAACTTACCCATAAAAGAGTGCCACCTGTTGAGTATAGTAAAAAAGGAATTAAAGGCATATTATTGATGCCAGCGGGCAGGGAAATTAGGGTGCGAACTCCCGGTACGAGGCGACACAAAAACACGGCTTTGTTGCCGTGTCTGTTAAACCATCTATTTGCTTTGTCAATATCGGCGCCCGATACTGTGATCCACTTGCCGTATTTGTCGGCTAAATTCCTCAAGCGTTCTTCGCTCAATAATTTACCCGCATAGTACCAGGGAAACGCCCCCAGAATTGTACCGATTACTCCTGCTGCGATCGCCGGCGCTAACTGCATATCATCACCCTTGGATGCCGTGAATCCTGCCAGTGGCATAATCAATTCTGAGGGTATGGGGGGGAAAAGATTTTCTAAAAACATCAACAGTCCTATTCCGAGATAGCCCATCGACTGCATTGTGTTAGTTATCCATTCAACCATTTTGATTTAATAATTGGTAATAGGTACTTTGTATTTTGCTCGTTTTTGCTCGTTCCCAGGCACAGCCTGGGGACGCATATAAGCGAGGCTCTGCCTCAACTCCCCATGAGGGAGGCAGAGCCTCCTTGTATTCATTCCCAGGCAGAGCCTGGGAACGATAAACGATGATTAAGTGCCCGAAGTCCAAGAGTTTGTGTACTCAATTTGTTCGGCAGTCAAGGTATCAATGTGAATACCCATTGCTTCCAATTTGAGACGGGCAATTTCTTTGTCAACTTCTACGGGGATTGAGTGAATACCAGGCTCTAGTTTGCCTTTGTTCGTAACTAGATATTCGCAGGCTAAAGCTTGGTTAGCAAAGCTCATATCCATCACGGCGCTGGGGTGTCCTTCGGCTGCTGCCAAGTTGATCAAACGACCTTCGCCCAACACAATAATCGACTTGCCATTATTGAGATGATATTCTTGAGTGAAAGACCGGACTGTTTTCACGTCGGTGCTTTTTGCGCCGAGGGATTTGAGGTCAATTTCAATGTCGAAGTGACCGGAATTGCAAACAATTGCGCCGTCTTTCATTGTCTCGAAATGTTCGGCACGAATGACGTGTTTGTTGCCGGTAACGGTAATGAATATATCTCCGACTGTTGCTGCTTCGTCCATCGGCATGACGCGGAAACCGTCCATCACTGCTTCGATCGCCCGAATCGGATCGATTTCGGTGACAATTACGTTAGCACCCATACCACGGGCGCGCAGTGCCGTGCCTTTGCCGCACCAACCGTAACCTGCAACCACAATATTTTTACCGGCTAACAAAATATTGGTAGCGCGGATAATGCCGTCTAAGGTAGATTGACCGGTGCCGTAGCGGTTGTCAAAGAAGTGCTTGGTGTCGGCGTCGTTGACGTTCATTGCGGGGAAAGTCAGCACGCCGTCTTTCAACATGGCCCGCAGGCGCACGATGCCTGTGGTAGTTTCTTCGGTAGTTCCGATTAAGTCGGAAATTTGGTTCGGGCGGTGCTGGATCAGGGCGGCTACCACGTCGCTGCCGTCGTCGATGATAATATTGGGGCGGTGGTCTAGGGCTGTGTAGACGTGACGTTCGTAGGTAGCCGCGTCTTCTCCTTTGAGGGCGAAGACGGAAATGCCGTAGTCTTCAACTAAGCAAGCCGCTACGTCATCTTGAGTGCTCAAGGGGTTGCTGGCGATCAGTACGGCGTCGCCACCGCCGAGTTTGATGGCGATTGCCAAATGAGCGGTTTCTGTGGTTACGTGGCAGCAAGCAGCCAAGCGAATGCCAGCAAAAGGCTTTTCTTTAGCGAAGCGTTCTTGAATTTGCCGCAAAACGGGCATTTCCCGGCCGGCCCACTCGATGCGTTGCTTTCCCAAGGGGGCGAGGGACAAGTCTTTGACTTCGTGTTTAATCTTGACGGATGTAGCAACCATGTATGTTATTTCTCAGAAATCATCAAACTTTGTTAGTTTTAGCAGATTAAGTCATCGGGGGGCAAGTGCTGTGATTTTACTCGATCGGGGTTGGCGCTGCTAATCTTAAATTTTGATTGTGTTTTAATGATTAGCGAGCGAGTCGATGGAGTCACCCGCACAGTGAGAGTCAAACATTCCTGTCGGCCGATGGATCTCAATCTTTTGTGTTAGCGTGGCATTTTTTAATTATTTGACCGAAAGCATCGAGGATACAAGCCCGCGAATTTATCCGTGGGGTCAAGGCTTCAATCGAAAATCTAAAATCTAAAATCTAAAATCGATTGACACTCTCACTTGGGCTGCTGGCAGTTTGAGCGCCTGCGTGATTGCGTTCCCAGCTTGGCACCCTGCAGATATCATCTATTGGTTAGGACTGGGTTCAGTAGGGATTAGTTTCCCGTTCCAAGACATCTTCAAATACTTTTTAGCGGAAATATTTTTGCTGTTGCACGAACCTTTTCAATTGGGCGATCGGATAATAATTGTAGAAGGCTTTGAAGGTACTGTTGAAAAGATTTTGCGGCGTTCAACTCAAGTTATTAGCGATCGGGGAGAGCGAGTTATCATGCCGAAGGCGATCGTATTTACCAATTCAGTGCGGGTAAGCTAATCCGCATTTAAATTGCATAGTCAAATAAATCTTTACTGGTGTGGGGAGTAGGGGTTGGGCAGGAGATCACGCCCTCAATATACAATTTAAATGCACAACAGCTTACTAATAGGCCTGCCCCGCAGGCGAACTAACTTGCCTTTAAATTTAGCCTATGATGTTGATACTTCAGGCTTAAACGATGGTTCTTTGCATCTTATTGTCCGCTATTGGACGCTGCGCGAACAAGCACAGGTGCGACGGACAAACACCAGGGCTGTGGTGGCGATTAAAGTAGCGTGCATCCGGGCGGACATTAAAATTCCTCAACCGGTACTGGTGACTTTGTACGATCGAACAATTTACCGTGAGTGAGTTTTGAATTTTGAGTGGAGAGAGGGAGAGAGTGGGAGAGTGGGAGAGTTGGAAAAATCCTCTTGCTTCACGCTTGACTTCTTCCCTCAACACCCATCCGTTAACTCCGTTAAATCCCGTACACTGGGCGGGGCCGAACTTTCCTCTGATCTCAAATCCGCGCTTCGAAAGTCGGGCGTAAAATCGAGTCAACATCCAACACTCAACCATCATTCAGTTTGGCGACCCCTCCTTCTACAGTCAACAGTCAACAGTCAACAGTCAACAATTCCGGAGGAGTGCAACCAGAATTGATATGACTTCTGATACTTTTAATCCAGACAATCTCCGACAACCTGAGAGAATCCGAATATAGCACACTCATCAGACAGGTCCCAGAGCATGGTGGTATCCCACAAAGCTTTAAGGAAAATCC
>NZ_JAUBTS010000059.1:0-48678 GCF_036705105.1 Microcoleus sp. B9-D4 | reverse complement strand
CTATCAATGGCTAAGTTTTAGTTTTTGATTAACAAAAAGCGCTCCTAGAAATAGGGGCGCTTTTTGTTTGGGGAAAATATTTTTATAGACCTGTTTCTATCGGTTAAATCCCTTAAATCCTTAACCCCCCTTACCTCCGTTGCCTTCCTTCTTGCTTTTTACTTATTTTTTCTTCCTTTATTCTTTAATTTTTTATGATTACTATAGAGTATAGCCACTAGGCTGATCGAGATACTGTGACATACTCCACGGGCGAAATCTTATATTATGGTCTAGGATTCCAATAGTCGGATTCAGAATATGTTGGGCTTGCTATAAAGTTTTCGCGAGCAGCAATGCAATTGTGTCAATTCCAGAATCTAACCATAGACAAATGTAGCTGATCAGGAGTCGCTCCTCACCGTCCCAAGCGCTCTATCTGTAAGGAGAATTTGTATTATGAAAGATGGACAAGAAGTACGCCGCGTCTCCACAGCCGTCATTGCCGGTGTTTGCGGGTTGGCTTTACTGACGGGAGGGGGCATTGCCTGGTGGACCGCGAATCGTTCGCCAACCCCCGCAGATACGCCGTCTTCTGCTCAGACTACGGCTCCGCCGCTTTCCCCAAGTCCTGCGGAATCTCCTGCTGTAGTTATCCCCGTACCCCCACCAAATCCTGTACAAGTGCCACAGGTTGAGACGCCACAGGTTCAGACGCCGCAGGTTCAGACGCCTAACGCTCTGATCCCAAAGTCGCCGCAGCCAAAGCCTTTGCCGCAGACTGATGTCCAGACAGTGCAAGTCTACTGGGTTAAAGATGCCAGCGGCAAATTTGAGGGAGTTCCTACGAAAGTAGCTGTCAAACAAGCTGACAAGCCTGATGCAGCTTTACAAGCTGCTTTTAACAGTTTGTTGGCTGGGCCGAAGGATGGAACTGTTTCTAGCGAAATTCCTAATGGGACAAAACTCAGGGGTTTGAGTGTTAAGAATGACGGAGTTTATGTCGATTTGTCGTCCGAATTTACTTCGGGGGGAGGGAGCAATTCGATGACTAGCCGGTTGGGGCAAGTTATCTATACGGCTACGAGTTTACAACCAAATACCAAGGTTTGGATTTCGGTGGAAGGGAAGCCTTTAGAACTTTTAGGCGGCGAAGGTTTGGAGGTGGCTCAGCCGAGTACCCGCCAAAGTTTTGACAAAAATTTTCCCCTTTAGTAATTATGAGTCATTAGTTACAAGTGATTAGTCATCGGTCTCAAGGCCGAGAATAGGAATTGATAACTGATGACTCATGACGGAGGATTGAGGATTGAGGATTGAGGACTGGCAACTAATTTTCAGTGCTTCGTAGTTAGGCTAAATGCTCGAAAGTGTAGGGCTTGCTGTTCGATCCGGCTGGCAAGCCGATCGCACACCATATTACACAGCTCAAAAATTAACTCGTCTTGCACCTTATAATAAGCTGAAGTCCCTTCACTCCGGCGAGTGAGGATACCAGCTTGGAGCATGAGTTTTAGGTGCTTAGAAACATTGGCTTGACTCGTTTGAGTAGCTTCCACCAATTCTTGCACGCATTTTTCGCCGTCGCGAAGCAAGTTCAAAATTCGTAAACGCATGGGTTCGCTCAAAATACTGAAATACTCAGCAACTTGTTGCACAACCTCTTGCGGGACAGGCTGGGATGACTTCATCAAACTCACCGGAGAGAAGTGATCGGGAAATATTAGCATTTATTCTGTCCATAACAATAAAGTAATCCTTCAATCCGGATTAATTCGCATCAACACTTGACCGTATTCGACAGGTTCGCCATTTTGAACTAAAATTTCCATCACTTGACCGGAGACTTCATCAGCATCGATCTCGTTCATCAGCTTCATCGCTTCGATAATACAGACTGTCTGGCCGACCTTGATGCGATCGCCCACATTGACAAAAGGAGGCTCGTCAGGAGCAGCAGCGCGATAAAAGGTTCCTACCATCGGCGAGATAATTGGCACCCATTTCGTATCGACAGAAGCAGGTACGGCTGCAGGTACGGCGATAGGGGCGACGGGTACAGGGGCAGCCAGATCCGCTGCTAAATTTTGGTCAACAGCAGGAGGTGAGGCTAAGGTGGGGCTAGGAACCGCGCCCAACGCGATCGGAGCGACACTCGCCACAGCAGCAGGGAGCGCTGCAGAGGTGGCTGGTGAACTTGCCAGAATGCCTTTGCGTACTGTCAGTTCAATATCCCCACTTTTTAAGGTGAGTTCCGAAATGCCAGTTTTGTCTAATACAGTTAGCAGGTCACAAAGCTGGTTTAAGTCTAGTTGCACAGCAGATTCAAGGGTAATTGAGAATTGAAAATTGAGAATTGAAAATTGAGAATTCAGAATCAGGCGAAGCTAGGAGAATTCACCGAGTTTGGAGGCAAAAGGGATAGTTTTTAAGCTGTGAGCGATGAGTATTGAATTTTGACTTCTTTAACTCATAACTCATAACTAAAAACTAAAAACTCCCTTTTATTCCCTCGTTTCTATTCTCGGCCGAGGTACTTGTCTTCACGAGTATCAATCCGAATCCGTTCTCCAATGGAAATAAATAGAGGCACCATAACCTGAGCTCCGGTGGAGACGATCGCGGGTTTGCTGCCACCAGTGGCAGTATCTCCTTTGACTCCGGGATCGGTTTGCAGCACTTCCAAGACGACAGAGTTGGGCAGTTCAACTTCCATGATTTGGTCGTTCCAGCGCAGGATGCTGACTTCCATCCCTTCACTGAGGTACTTGACACGATCGCCTATTTGCTTAGCATTGAGGCGACTTTCCTCGTAAGTTTCCATATCCATAAAGACGAAATCGTCGCCCTCTTTATAGGTATGCTGCATCACACTCTTTTCCAGGTTGGCTTGAGGCATAGTCTCGCCCGCCCGGAAGGTTTGTTCTACTACGTTTCCGGTTTGGACGTTTTTTAATTTTGTCCGCACGAAAGCCGAGCCTTTTCCTGGCTTGACGTGGAGGAATTCGATAACCCGCCACACGCCGTTATTCCATTCAATTGAAACACCTGGTCGAAAGTCGTTACTGGAAATCATATAAATTTTTGCGGGCAATCCCGTCGCCTTGGCGGCACGGGGGAACTACAGTCAGTCGATTTTAGATTTTAGATTTTAGATTTTAGATTTACTCCACAGATGAATTTTGGAGATTGAACCTTGGTCTAAAATTTTGATCTCTCCACGACAGGAGTCTGGGGATTGTATCCGTTTTTGAGCGGGTCAGGTTAAAGCCGCAGTCTAGCTGACGGCATCAAAAAGCAATTGGCATTTTATTTTACCGTTCAAAGGGAGCAAGTGCTGTACTGAAATGTTAATGGCAGTGGGCAGTGGGCAGTTGTCAGTTGTCAGTTGACTGTTGAGTGTTGTTAGTGGGCAACTCCTCCCCAGCCGAACGAACAGACACTTTAGATGGGTAGCAGCAAAGGCGGGCGGGCAGCGCTGTGGGAAGATAATAGAGGCAATAAAAGTTAAAGTTATGTTGCATTGGCCTAATTTCTCGATCGATACGTGCAAGCGCTGGGTCAAAACCCTTGCTTTAGCGCTCTTGCTGTTCACTCTCGGACTGAGTTTCAGTGCAGTCTCCCATGCCAAACGGCCCAGCAGCAGTATGCCTGCGGGGAATGCGATTACGGACGGCCGGGCGCTGCTGCGCTTCGCTTTACCTATTGACAATCAGACTGTACGAGATTTGCAAATCAGTCTCGAAGACATTGGCAACCACATACGGTCTAAACGTTGGGGGCCTATTAGCAGCGATGTCAGTAAAGCTTCCAGGATTCTCAACCTTCGGGAATCTGACCTTTTAGAGAGTATTCCCGACGCCAAAAAGCCGGAAGCTGAGGCGCTAGTTGCAGGAGTCAAGGAGAAAGTTGCTCAACTGGAAAAGGCTGTTGAGGCTAAAGACAGGGACAAAGTGATTGACTTGAAAGCCACAATCCTAGGTTCCGTAGGCGAAATCGAAGAGTTGATGGTGACAAAGTTTCCGTTTGAAGTGCCTGCCAAGTATGCTAATCTGCCTCAACTGAAAGGGCGCGCTACTGTGGCTGTACAAACTGAAAAAGGGGAAATTACTGTTGTGCTTGACGGCTACAGCGCCCCGGTTACGGCTGGTAATTTTGTGGATTTGGTCGATCGAGGTTTTTATGACGGTTTGCCGTTTATTCGATCGGAAGAATCCTACGTTTTGCAAACAGGAGACCCCGAAGGCAAGGAAGAGGGTTTTATTGACCCAACTACTGGCAAATACCGGAATATACCGCTAGAAGTGCTCGTCAGGGAGGAAAAAGAACCTATTTACGGGATTACTCTAGAAGATGCGGGGCGTTATCGCGACGAACCTGTTTTGCCTTTTTCTGCTTTCGGTACTGTGGCCATGGCCCGTACAGAAACTGACCCGGATAGCGCTTCTTCTCAGTTTTTCTTTTTCTTGTTTGAACCTGAACTCACGCCCGCTGGTCTGAATCTGTTGGACGGCCGCTATGCTGTTTTTGGTTACATGATTGAAGGAAAAGAAGTTTTGGAGCAACTGAAGCAGGGAGACAAGATTGTATCTGCTAAGGTAGTTAAAGGAATCGAAAATTTGGTGCGACCTCAAGTTTAATTAATGACGGCGATTTCAATCGCTTCTACACCAAAGTGACGGCGATTGAAATCGCTTTTACAGAAACAAAGCCCGCCTGCGCGGGCTGAAAAAATCAATAGTGACAGGCATTGAAATCTTTTCTAAATACAGATGACGGCGATTGAAATCAATTTGACACAGACAAAGCCCGCCGGAATCAGGCTGGAAGAAGAGATATTTTTTATAGTTTCGTTATTGAAATTAGGAATTCCATCGAAAATATGGCTATTTTACAATTTTTATTGGTAATGGGTTTGGGCGGATTCGCAGGCTTGTTGATTGTAAAAAATGTGAATGAAAACAAGCAAAAGCAGCGGTTGGATGAGGCTTTTTATCAGTTGTTGGAAACTCAAAACAGTCAAATTTCGCTGATTCAACTGGCGGCTAGTGCTAGGGTTGAGGCTGAAGTTGCTCAGCAGTATTTAACTCGGCAAGTTAAGATTTTTTCGGCGGTTTTAGAGGTAGATGATGAAGGGGATACTTTTTATAGGTTTCCTAGGTTGCGCTTGCCGCCGAGTTCGGGTAAGGAATGGTGAATTGAGAAAGTGCGATCGACTAATTCAAAATTATGCAAGTTAAAGATATCGGTGAACAAGGTCTTTTAAGAATATTGCAAAAATTCTGCCCTGCAGAGATAGTGGGTGATGATTGCGCTGTCATGCCTACAAATCCCAACCAATCTCTGGCTATCACTACAGATATGTTGGTGGATGGAGTGCATTTTAGCGATCGCACTACGGGGCCTTATTACGCAGGATGGCGCGCAGCAGCGGCAAATTTGTCGGATCTGGCTGCGATGGGAGCAACGCCTCTGGCGGTGACTGTAGCCCTCGCTGTGGCGGCGGATACGGCTGTGGAGTGGGTTGAAGAGTTTTATCGGGGGATGACGGCTTGCTTGCAAGAATATGATACGCCGATCGTCGGTGGCGATGTTGTGCGATCGCCCGTGGTGACTGTGGCGATTACTGCTTTTGGGGAGGTTGAGTGCGATCGTACCATTAGTCGGTCAAATGCGCGATCGGATTGGGCGATTGTCGCCACGGGTGTTCACGGAGCCTCCCGTGCGGGATTAGAATTGCTGTTAAATCCCGAATTTGGGCCAAATCTGGAAAAGGTTGATCGAGCTTCTTTAATTCTCGCTCACCAGTGCCCTAAACCAAGACTGGATGTTTTGCCGATTATTAGGGAAATTTTAGATTCTGCGGGTGAGTTTTCTATCGCCGGAATGGACAGCAGCGACGGTTTAGCAGATGCGATTATTCAAATTTGTCGGGCTAGCGGTGTTGGCGCAAAAGTCGATCGCACAAAAATACCAATTCCCGATATTTTCAGCAAAATTGTATCAACCGAAAAAGCTTTAGATTGGGCATTATACGGCGGCGAAGACTTTGAGTTAGTGCTGTTTTTGCCAATAACAAGCGCTCAGTTATTGGTAGAAAAAATAGGAAATAGAGCCGCGATTGTGGGAACCGCTACGGATAGCACCGATATCTGGTTAACTGATAGCACCGGCATTTATCCTGATGCTATATTAAAGCTCGATCGAGGATTTCAACACTTCTGAATTATCTCGCTTGTCCGCATAGGCGGACTTGGTTTGTGTAGACGAGGTTTCAACCGCTTGGTTTTTGCCTGTTACAAATTTTCCGCCAGCGAACTGTTGACTCTGTTATTGTAGGCAGTAGCCAGATTATTTTGGGTTTCCGTCCATTTTTCACTACCGGGTTCCCGATTATTTAAAACTATTTGATAACCAGTAATGGCAATTTCAATATTATTCGCTCTATTGCCACCGGGAAAGTCACTAATATGAATACTCAAATTTTCAATAAGCCCGATAATTGAGCTAATTGTTTCTGAGTTTTCGCCGGCAATTAACTTCGGCACCACTTGCTGTAAAGTCTCGGCAAAAGTGGCATTAAGGAGATGTTGTCGCCCTTCCAGCATAGGATAAATTACTGCTGTATCCCCGTTGCTATCTTGTTCTGCTTGCAATAATTCTAGGAAAAAACTTGCATACTCTTGGAATTTTTCACTGGCAGAGTTATTGCTATTTACGTCATCGTTCATATCGATGAGTGGCGCTAGGTAACTAGCTAGATGTCGGAGGAATTTAGCGCCATTTTCCCCTCCTTGTTCTGCCAAGGTTGATGCTATTACCTCGCAAGTTTCCAGAAATCCGCGATCGAGTAATTCTGAGTTATCCTGTAATATCTGCGCTTCCTCTCCGTTGGGGGCATTCAGCAGGGTGTGAATTAATTGCAGATAGGCTTGGGCGCGGTTTTCTTCCATTTTGGGGAGTTGTGAATAACACCGGGATTTATTTTATCATGCTTGGGGGTGGGTTTTTGGGCTTGTTTCTGATTTTTGATGATTTTGACCAAGAATTTATTGATGGTAGAAGCCCCCGGATTTATCCGTGGAATCAACCCAAAATCTAAAATCTAAAATCGAATGACCGCAGATGTTGGCGGATGTACGCGGATGGACGCGGATAAATACGGTTATCTGGGTTTACAGCAGTTAATGTTAGCGTCTAGATAATGCTACCTTGGGCATTAATCTATCCAAAATTTGCTCGATCGCAATTACTGTCCAATCAATATCAGCTTCTGTGGTTTCTCGTCCCAGACTCAACCGAATTCCACCAACGGCCCCGATTTCGTCATATCCCATTGCTAATAATATCGGACTGGGAGTTAGTTTGCCGCTGCTACAAGCAGAACCGGAACTAATGCCAATTCCTGCTAAATTTAGCTGCCGCACGATAGTTTTGCCTGTGATACGCCCTGTATCTCTCTGTTGATAAGGGCGGGAAGAAGGGGAGATTATGCAAAAACTGACGTGGTGCGGCAACCGACAATATCGATCGCCCGTTGGTACTAAACTGGGTACGTGGGATAATCGGTCAAAAAGTCGATCGCGCAATGCAATTAACCTCGGCGTTTCCACATCTATCTCCTGCAATGCTAACTCCGCTGCCACCCCAAAACCGACGATTGCCGGCAGCGCTTGTGTCCCAGAACGCAGTTTCAATTCTTGGCCACCACCGCCTAACATTGGCACTAATTCTACTCCCGGACGCACGTAAAGCGCGCCTGCACCTTGTGGCCCGTAAAGTTTGTGACTGGAAACCGAAAGCAAGTCTACGGGCAGTTTGTGCACGTCTACTTGCAGCTTGCCGGCCACTTGAACTGCATCGGTATGAAACATGATATTGCGATCGCGCGCAATTTGTCCTAATGCCTCAATTGGTTGCAGCGTGCCAACTTCGCTTTGTCCGTAAATGATTGAAATTAACACTGTATTCGATCGCAGTGACTCTTGCAAATCCAAAGGGTGAATGCGGCCAAATTTATCCACTGGTAGGCGCGTCACTTCCCATCCCAACTGTTCGAGTTGTCGCGCCGGTTCTGCTACTGCGGAGTGCTCTACGCTGGAGATAATAATATGCTGCGGCTTTGTATAAAGACGGGCAATTCCCATAATTGCCAAATTGTCCGCTTCCGTGCCGCCACTGGTAAAAATTATCGATTCCGGTAGCGCGTTAATCAAGCTAGCAACCTGCATTCTTGCTAATTCTAAAGCTGTCGCCGCCCTTTGTCCCCACTCGTGCAAACTGGAAGGATTACCCCACTGCTGAGTAAGGGCTGTTTGCATGGCTTGAATCGCTTCTGGGCGTGCGGGTGTTGTGGCGCTATAGTCGAGGTAAATTTGCATGATAAATAACTAATTAATTAATGAATGTTGACTGTTGACTGTTGACTGTTGACTGCTGACTGTTGACTGTTGTGAGTGGCTACCAATAACCAATAACCAATAACTGATGACTAACTTCCTGGTTTGCAGACGTTGTAGTCTTCGTGCGACAAAACTTTTTGGGGAATTAAGAAAGTGCCGCAATCTTCACAAAGCATTCTGTAGTTGCGAGTTACAGGAATACTGATTATCAAACGGTTGTGACGCAGGCGTTTGCCGCCGAAATCTCTGTAATTCTTATTTTCGCCCAAAGCTGCTATAATTGCGCGGGCTTTAGTAACTACGTGGTCGGGCAGACCTCTGAGATCGATGATATCTCTAGCAAATGATGCTTCCCTCTCTTGTTTTTTGGTTTGTTTTTGTGTCAACACTTCAACGTAATGCTGCTGCGCCACCAACTCTTGCGTGCAGCGATGGCACGCTTTACCATATCCTTTGTGACCGCACGGAAAAATTCTTTTTCTTTTAGCCATAAAGCAGCGGTATCGGGTTTGACCCACGCCCCTGAATGCTGCTACCTTACCAGTGATGCTTCCGGCATCGAGGCAGTTCTACAAGACGCAAAATCTATTCCCTTGCATAAATTTAATAGGTTGTAACTTTACTTGATCCAATAGCTTGGAACTGTGGGATGGCTAATAACCTCTATTTTTTTTTAAATTTTGTGGCTGTATTCTATTATCATTTACTAGGTTTCTGTTGTGCTGGGCTGGTGGCGCTCAATCTGGCGGGGTGCGGACAAACAAAGCAAGACGTGCAGAATTTACCTCTCAGTCTGGCTCCATTGCCTCAAGACCCCTTGTTGCAAGTATACTTCAATCAGTCGATCGCTTCGAGTTATACAGAGCCTTACCGCCAGCAAACTAGACCGGGAGATGATTTGGAAAACTCGATCGCTGTGGCGATTGCCAGTGCTGGATCGACGGTAGATGTAGCGGTTCAGGAGTTTCGCTTGCCCGGTATTGCGAGGGTTTTGGCCGATCGACGGCGATCGGGAATTAAAGTGAGATTAATTGTCGAACATATGTATAGTCGCCCTTGGAGCGATTTTACAGCCCAGGAGTTGGCGAAATTACCCGAAAGAGAGCGCGATCGTTATAACGAATTTGTGCAACTTGCCGATCGCAATAAAGACGGTAAATTAAGCGCCGAGGAAATCCAGCAAAATGATGCTTTGGTAATTGTCAAGGATGCGGGTATTCCTGTAATTGACGATACTGCCGACGGCAGTAAAGGCAGCGGTTTGATGCACCACAAATTTGTGGTAATTGATGGCAAAACCGTAATCGTCACTTCTGCTAATTTTACCACAAGCGATATACATGGCGATTTCAAGACAGCCACAAGTCGCGGCAATGCGAACAATTTGCTGAAAATTGAAAATGCTCAAGTAGCGCAACTATTTACTCAAGAATTTAACATCATGTGGGGCGACGGGCCCAAAGGCAAACCGGACAGCAAGTTTGGCATCAAAAAGCCGTTTCGTCAAGTGCAAAAAGTAAGAGTAGGGAATTCGACAGTGGCGGTGCAATTTTCGCCGACTTCCCAGACTTTGCCTTGGGAAAAAAGCGTTAACAGTTTGATAAATCGAAATTTGGGTAGTGCGAAAAAGTCGGTTGATTTGGCATTGTTTGTATTTTCGGCTCAGCGGTTGTCAAATACTTTGGAAATTGAAGCTAGCCGGGGAGTTGCGGTGCGAGCTTTAATTGACTCTAATTTTATTTATCGCTCTTATAGTGAAGGGTTGGATATGATGGGGGCGACTTTGATGCAAGATTGCGGGTTAGAAACTGACAATCGCCCTTGGAGAAAGCCGCTGACTACGGTGGGAGTGCCGCTGTTACCAATGGGCGATCGCCTGCACCACAAATTCGGCGTTGTAGACGGCAAAACGGTGCTTACAGGTTCTCACAACTGGAGTGAGGCGGCAAATCACGGGAATGACGAGACGCTGCTGGCGATCGAGAGTCCCAAAGTTGCGGCCCATTTTGAGCGGGAGTTCGATCGGCTTTACAAAGGTGCAACCTTGGGAATTCCCGCCCGCATCAAACAGAGAATTGAAGCTAAGAAAAAAGAGTGCGATTCACTACAAGCAGCATCAAAATCTGCGAGTGCTAAACCTCAAATTGCTGCGGGAAAAAAGTTAGTTAATTTGAATGCCGCGAGTCAGGAAGAATTAGAAACCTTGCCTGGGGTTGGCCCGAAGTTAGCCGAGAGAATTATTGCAGCGCGGCAACAGCAACCTTTTACCTCTTTGGACGACGTGGCGCGGGTTCAGGGCATTGGGGACAAGCTTTTAGAGAGATGGCGCGATCGAGTAACTTGGTAGTTAAGTTCGTAATTCTGTAGGTTGGGTTGAGGAACGAAACCCAACACTCATTAATTGGATGTTGGGTTTCGTTCCTCAACCCAACCTACACTATCTACTTTGACAACACCTCAGCTCTCAAGTTAAAATAACTGCTAAACAAAATGCTATCTATTCACATTAGAGGTAGAGAGAAATGAAACACGCCAGATTTATTACGGGGAGGCCAACAATCAAATTCGTAGCTATTTTGGTGGGAGCATTTTTTTTGACGCTAGCAGCTTTCACAGTTAGCGCCCAGCAGACTAGCGAAGCACAATTTAGGGTCAAAAACGAAAACGCTTTTAATATTAATTTGATTCAATTTAAGCGCACTGAATATGTAGGGCCGTGTGCCGGTACTGTCTTCTCCCCTGATTCGCAAAGCGCTCGATTTGTCTCCAGCAAAACTCCTCCCGGCCCTAACAGAAGGGTAATGATTAAAAATGTGACTGATGGCATGGAAACTAACCCCTATCCCTACACAGACAGAGGTTACAACAAAGGTGAGTTTTCCGAGGATTTTGGATTTAAGTTGGGTAACAGTCACAAAACAAGAACTTTTTCGGTTTTAGAGGGAGAAAATAAGTTTCTCTATGAAATTAAAGAAAATGACCAAGTTATAGAACAGGGTTCGCTGACGGCTGAAGTTTCTATACAAAACTTAGGTACTTTTCCCCGTCAGCAAATTTGTGAAGATAAGATAGAATGTAAAGATACTTCTGATTGTCGCGACCGTAAAGGCCGAAAAAGAAGTTGCAGACAAGAGTGTTTTCCTGTTCAACAGTGTCGCTGTCCGTAACTACTTGAAAAATACCAATTCTTTTAATTAACCCCAGAGGAATAAAAGAATAGAGGCTAAAATTAATTAAGAGAACTCAAACCGGAGCGCGGATAAATATGTCTCAGTCTGTTTTACCTGTTTCGGAAACCGATCGAGTTGATGCTTCGCCCACCTTAACTTTTGAAGAATATCTTGTCTATGAGGGAGAACCTGACGTTCTCTACGAACTTCACAGGGGAAAATTAATACCGATGGCAGCAGCAACGGCTTTACACGCAAGCATCTGCGAATTCTTAGTTTACATATTGCAGCGTTACTTAGCTGAACACAATCTCGATTTGGTGGCAAAAACTAATGTGGGAGTGCGAACGGAAGAGAATTCCTCGCGCATTCCTGATGTGATTGTTTGTACTCAAAGTCTTTGGGAACAACTGCTTGCCAGACCTGGTGCTGGTGTCTTCGATTTAGATGAAACGCCAGTGTTAATTGTTGAAGTTGTCAGCCAAAACGAGCGTCAAGATTACGTGACAAAAAGAGCAGAATACGAAAATGCTGGAGTGCCGGAATATTGGATGGCAGACCCTAAACCTAACCGGACTAGGGTCAGAGTTGTAACTTTGCCCGAAAATGAGACTGCTTACGAGCAAGCGAATTTTGTCCCCGGGCAAAACATCGTGTCTTTGCAGTTTCCCGATTTGGTTTTATCGGTGGATCAAATTCTATCTCCCCCACTTGTCGAAGATTTAATCAGACAAGAACAATCTCGATTACAGCAAGCTGACAGACTGGCGGCGCGCTTACGGGAGATGGGAATAGACCCGGATGCTATTTAGCACTTTAGTGATCTTGTGAGATTCGGAATTACTCGTTACCAGGCAGAGCCTGGTAACGCAGATCCGGAGGCTCTGCCTCCAATTTTCATGGAAACAAACGAGGCAGAGCCTCGCTTACATCGGTTCCCAGGCAGAGCCTAGGAACCAGTTAAAGCTCTGCCTCGTATTTTCATGGAAGCAAACGAGGCAGAGCCTCTGGATATCGGTTCCCAGGCAGAGCCTAGGAACCAGTTAATTGCCCCTCCAAAAAAATTGTTAGTTCAAGTAATGGGGTGAAAGTAAAATGCTGCGGCTAACACGATATATGTTGCTAAAAGCAGCACTCCTTCGAGCCAATTCGAGCGACCGTCGAGACTAATTAGATTAGCAATTGTCACTGCGATGGCAACTGCAACTACTTCAAACGGATTGAAGTTTAAATCCATCGGCTGATGAATTATTAATCCGATAATCACCAACACCGGCGCTACCAGCAAGGCAACTAGCAAACTCGAACCCATCGCGACAGAAACTGACAAATCCATATTGTTTTTCATCGCAACTCCCACCGCAGTTACATACTCGGCCGCGCCACCAACAATCGGCAACAGAATTACCCCTGTAAACAGTGGCGTCAATCCTAATCCTTTGGTAGTTTCTTCGACAACACCCACGAAAATTTCTGATTCAAAAGCAACGGCAACAGTTGAGGCAACTAGCACTCCTATCCACAGCCACAAATTCGGTTTGTGCGTAGTAGATTCCTCTTTGGTATTTTGAGAATTTTCTGACTCTAGTTCGAGTAACCCAACATCGTAAAGATAGCTGTGGGTTTTTAATGAAAATAGGAGAGTTAGAGCGTAAACTGCTATTAGGACGATCGCAGTTATTAAGGAAAGATTCTGAATGGCTGCGGGTTCGACTCCATTGGAGGTATAAATTACCATTGTCGGCAGCAGGATGGCAATCACTGCTAGAGTCATTGTGGAACCGTTCACCCGCGCGATTATTGGCTTAAATTCTTGTTCTTTGTAGCGGATGCCTCCTAACAGCATGGAAAATCCCATGACTAAGAGCAAGTTGCTGATAATTGTACCGGTTATGCTGGCTTTCACAATGTCAATTAAGCCAGCTTTCAGGGCAACTATGGCAATAATTAATTCCGTAGCATTGCCGAAGACTGCATTTAATAAGCCGCCTATGGAGGGGCCTGTAACGATCGCCACTTCTTCTGTTGCTGTGCTCAACCAAATCGCCAGAGGTATAATGCCTAAAGCGGATGTGATGAAAACTGCGAGGGAGCCCCAGTGCAAATACTCAGCGGCGATGGAAATGGGGATAAAAATTAACAGCGCTATGGAAAGAATCTTTTTGATTGACATAGGAACTCGGATGGTGTAAGGAAGGGTGAGGTCGAGTTGTCGGGGCGATCGCAAAGTTGATTTTACACTATTCAACTATTCTCTGACAATTCTGCTGGCAAGTGCGATCGATAATTAGGAATTTTTAACTGCAAATGCACCCAGATCGAGGCAGATTGAATATAATAGAATTATATCGACATCGGTGAAAAGATATGTCTCAATCTGTAGTGCCAGTTGTTGAATCAAAGCAAATTGATACTTCACCCACCTTGACCTTTGAAGAATACCGATTTTATCAAACTGATTCCGATCTACAATATGAACTGTACAAAGGCAAATTAATTCCGATGCCAACCGCCACAGTTTTACATATCAAAATTTTCGAGTATTTAGTTTACAAATTGCAGCGTTACCTAGCGGAACACAATCTTGACTTAGTAGCAAAAACAGGTTTAGGAGTGAGAACAGAAGAAGATACATCTCGGATTCCTGATGTAGTTGTTTGCACTCAAAGTCTTTTGGAACAAGCTGCTGCTAGACCAGGTGCTGGTATCCTCGATTTTGAGGAAAAGCCCCTGTTAGTCATAGAGGTAGTGAGTCAAAATCGGCGCGCCGATTATGTGATTAAACGAGCTGAGTACGAACTAGCTAACGTACCTGAATATGTAATTGTTGACCCTACACCTAACAAAGAACTGGTGCGAGTTTTAGCCTTTCCTGAAGGTGAAGACATCTATACACAAACAGATTTTGTGCCGGGGCAACAAATGGTGTCTGTAGTATTTCCAAATCTGACATTATCAGTGAATGAAATACTTTGTCCGCCATTAGTTGAAGGGTTGATTAAAGCAGAACAAGCTCGGTTCCAGGAACTTGAACAACGTGCTGAAAGATTGGCGATGAGGTTGCGAGAATTAGGAGTAGATCCCGATCGTATTTAGGAGCTTTCTGTCAGATCCCCAAATTCTTAAAAAAGTCGGGGATCTGGGTATTCTGTTGTTTGAGGTGGGCTTGATACTGTGCAACTATTCAACCCAACGCACCCGCACAAAATGAGCTTCGCGTCCCCAGAAGTCGTGACTTACAGTAATATCAACAACACTCAAATTAAACGGAATAGCAGTTGTAACGTACCGCTGAGCCAGAGATCCCACATCAGGGGCTAACTGAGCCGCTGCTGCTGCTGCTGCACCCAAACCTAAAAGTTGTAGAATCGGCCCGCGAGGCAGGGCTAAATTGATGCCAACAGCAAGTCCTGCCGTTAGCAGCATTGCCACCGACAAATTCGTGCCACAGCGGGGATGTACAGCTAAATCCCACTCTCCGCTGGCAATCCGCTGCAAAGCCTCGCGCACTGCCTGACGCAACTGTGCAATGTTAACGTGACCATAAAGATAAAACCCTTGGTCTGTGGACATCCCGCCCAATAACTCATTATCGGCTCTTGCTGTCGCCGTACCGCCAGATTGGCCCAGTACCCAAACAGTAGCGTGTTCCAAAGCATGAACTTGGCGCAAAGTCAAGACTTCCTTCAAACCGGGCACAAAATTGAGTTGTCGCAACAAATCAGCATCTTGAGTCCGCTGCGGGGCAAAGTCGAAGGGAAACTGGCCGGTGCGGCCGGAAGCTGAAGCAGTAGTTGTCATATCAAAACGCCTCCATTAACTCCATGAAGTGGATATTTAACATTAGCAATTCGGTTGAGAAAAAGTCGGTCATACATTATCAATAGTTTTGACTTTAAAACCTAGCAAGGGCAGGTTTTGTGCAAAAATTATTAGCCCTCAACCTGCCCTTACTAATAGATCGCACTTATTCCCAGTTTATCGTTCGAGCCGCTGGCCGTCGCGGAACACTCCCGGAAACCGCCGGCCACTGGTATCGATAATTGTGCCTTTGCCGTGAGGCAATCCCTGGCGGAACTCTCCCTGATAGCGGATACCGTTAGAAAACGCGCAGCTACCCCTAGCATCAAGTTCTTCATTAAAGAACTGTCCCGAACACCGGGTACCGTCAGCGCGGGTGAACACCCCCGCACCTAAAGGCTTGCCCCCCAAAAATTGACCGACAAAGCGATCGCCGTTAGCAAAAATGAATTGCCCCTGTCCAGTCGGCGTACCCACCTTCCAATCCAGAGAAAACGGGCCTATATAGCGATCGCCATTAGTAAAAATAGCTGTCCCGGAGCTGATTTTGCCATCTCGGAATATGCCCTCGACGCGGGCGTCGTCCTTAAATATAAATTGTCCTCGACCGTTTGGCTGGCCGAGACGGAACTGCCCCTCATAGCGATCGCCGTTGGCATATACGTATACCCCCGTGCCACTGGGCAAACCGTTAACGAACTGTCCGATGTAGCTATCGCCATCGTCGTAATCGCACCTAACTCTACCTGTAGGGATAGCTGGCACGCAGCGACCAGTTTTAGCTCCTGTTCCTTGCGCCATTGATGGCAAGGGATAAGTCGCGTAACTACCAATTCCCAACACTGATGTAACTAATAGAGCGATTCCACTGGTTTTAAAACGGGAAATCATTAACAAAGTCTCTCCTATGCGCTTCTGGATATTATTTTCCTTTGTCTTTTGTCTTTTGTCCGATTTCTGGTCAAAAGTCCCCTGAAAAACTGAATTTATCCTTTAGGAAACTCCGGGTTTGCCGTTGCGAAATACCCCCGGAAAGCGCCTGCCGCTAGCATCGATCATCGTCCCGACACCGTGAGGCAGTCCCTTTCGCAATTCTCCTTCATAGCGCGTACCGTTGGGGAAAGTGCAGGTGACACTAGCATCTAGTTCTTGATTAAAAAACCTGCCTGAACAGCGAGTGCCATCTTTGCGTACTAATACCCCTGGGCCAAAGGGTGAGCCTGCAAAGAATTGTCCTTCATAGCGATCGCCGTTGGAGTAAAAAAATTGACCTCGCCCTGCTGGTTGGCTGCTAATAACATCAGTCTGAACGTTCCTGACGACTGCGAACTCTCCGACGTAGCGCTCGCCGTTGGGAAAAACGACCGTCCCAGACCTCATCGTGCCGTCTTGGAACACGCCTGTGTAGCGGGCATCATCTTTAAAAATGAAAGTCCCTCTACCATTTGGCACTCCATTCCGAAATTGTCCTTCGTAGCGATCGCCATTAGCGTACACGTAGACTCCACTGCCATCGGGGAGGCCGTTGACGAAATTTCCCTCGTAGTTATCGCCTCCCTCGTAATTGCATTTCACTCTTCCCGTAGGAGGGTTTCCTTGGCAGAAGGGAGAGCGTTTTTCTTCTTCGGGTTTTGCCTCTGGTGTTGGCTCTGGTGTTGGTTGAGCCATTGATGGCTGGGGATTCAAGAGATTAGTGGCGCTGCCGATACAAGAAGCAACTAATATCACCATCCCTAATTTTTGAATTGAACCGAGCATGGGAAATCTCCTTTGACTTCAATTAGTGATAGAGCTTTTACAAAAGCTAAGACTCGCTGAAAAGTCTTCTATTTTTTAATCCCTAATGTTTCTTCCCAGAAGCGACTAACTCACTCTATATTAATTTTACCTTCAGATTCGATATCAGCCATAAACGCTAAGGGCAAAAATTAGAGTTTTTGCCCTTAGCATTTTTCATGCTTTAATGTCAATTTTCAGCGCCGCGTTGAGCTATTCGGATTTGGCCGACGGCTAATAACTGCATTGGCGGGTTGTTGGCGAGTGGCGGGTTTTTCGCCAACACCTTTGGCTACCTCAACGCCGTTTTCCTCCAGAATCACGACTGGATCTGCTCCGGGCTTGATCTCCACCCGCTTCACCAACACTTGCCCGTTAGACAACCGCTGCCCTACTTTGACATATCGACTTGTTGGTTCATTCGGTACTTTGACAATCACTTGCGTCTCGTTCCCGACTTTTACCACGCCACTGACTTCAGTGCCTGTAGCGAGGTCAGTAGAAGGCGGTGGCGGTGGTGCAGGAACTGCTGGTATCTGCGGAGGTGGTGGGGGATTGGGGTCTCTCCACTGGGGCGGGCGCTTGTCTACTGGCAGTTCCGGCAGATCCGGCACTCCTATGGGTCTAGCTGCAATTGGCTGGGGCGGGCGCGGGGGTGCTGGACGGCGCGGATTCCTACCGGTAGTTGGTGGTGAAGTTGGACGGCCGCCCAATTGAGGCGTATTGAGTCCCGGAACTTGGGGCGGCGAGCCTATTTGGGCTCCATCGCCTCCCGGCAGGCCAGGCTGTCCGGGGCGACTGCCCAATTGAGGCGTATTCAGCCCCGGAACTTGGCGCGGCGAGCCTATTTGCGCGCCTTCGCCTCCGGGAAAACCCGGCTGTCCGGGGCGACTGCCCAATTGAGGCGCATTGAGTCCCGGAACTTGGCGCGGGGAGCCAACTTGCGCGCCTTCGCCTCCCGGAAAACCAGGCTCTCCGCCGCGACTGCCCAATTGAGGCGCATTCAGCCCCGGAACTTGGCGGGGCGAGCCAACTTGCGCGCCTTCGCCTCCCGGCAGAGAAGGATCTCCGGGGCCCGCTGCTATTAAGGGAGATCCCGCTGGGCGGCGCCCTACTGGCGGGGGGCTTAGCCTCGGCACTTCTGGCAACGAAGCTAGACGATTTGTCGGGGTTGCGGATAGAACTGGCAGAAGAGGCGCTTTTGCGATTGTTCGAGCCTCATAGTCTTGATCGCGGAGGGCTGCATCAAGTCTGTTCTTGCCCTGCCGCCAAACTGCTTGCAGCAAATTTATTCGCGTCACGCAGGAAAGTTCTCCCCTTCTTACTGTCGGCGGTCGATATACCTCAATTGCCTCGGCAATTTCCGGCACTATGGAACACCGGAGAGCATCAGGAGGTGATTTTTCTCCGTAAAGATCCCACAAGTTTGAGGCTGTCACATATTCACCCAGGGCTTTTTGTATTCTTCTGAAGAATGGTCGGTTAGTTAGTAGTAACTGTCGTCTGGTTGAATTCTTTGCTCCTTCTCTTCCGTAAATAGTCTCCACTAATTCACCCACATCCGTACCGTACTCAGAATATTGTGTAGTGTCATCGAGCAAAGCCTGAAGCGTCCTGAATTCACTGACAACGCTTCTTGCTGTCGGGCTGAGATTGATTTGGGGAGCGGCAGGGCCTCTGAGCTTAGTTCCTCCAATTTGGACTGGGCGGGATAGTTCTGGCAGTTTAGGTATCATGGCCACCTGTCGCTGCGGCAGTTTGGGCAACGGATTGGCTGTCATCGGCCCTGCTGGGACTCCGCCCGGGAAATCGCCAACTCCGGGAGGGTTTTGAACTGTGATCGGTGGCAGCGGCCCAAAGGGGTCTAGCTGAGAAGGATTGGCTGTCACAGGGCCTTGGGGCACCGGCTGAAGCGGAAGCGTTGGATTCCTGTCCTTTTTGTCGCCGATGCCTGTTTGAGCCTGTCTCGCTCGTTCGTCTGGGTTGGTCGATCGAATTAACCCTGGAGGCTGGGCGGCTACTATTGGAGACTGGAATGTCTGAGTTCCTGGGGTGGGGCTGGCAGAGGCGGTGGGGGATGGAGAGGCTGCACTGGGGCTGGGGCTGGGGCTGGCTGTGTTGCTGCCCTCGCCACCACCGCATCCTCCGATCGAGAAAGCTAGTAGTCCTATAGTTGCAAAATATAAAAGTTTGTGCATTGCCGATCGCCCCTAAATGCTTAATTTCAAGATATCCAACAAGGCTCTGCAATTACAGCCTGTTGCCGTTTATCAGTTTATCTGTGTTCGATGTTATGCGATCGCTTGAAAATTGCCAAGTTTTCCTGATGATTCGATCGGACTCTTCGGCCGCTGGGTTTTCTGGAGCGGGTTAGGATATCAGTGGCGGTCGTTGTTCGACATCATTGAATTAATTAAGGTATTTAAGATAATGGCAAAAGTGATTCTCAACCGGATTTGGCGATCGGGCTTTGTTTTTGCAACCGTTTTGGTGGGTGTGGGATCGGTGGGAGGCAGCGAGGTGCATTCTGATTCACATCAGCCAGAAACCCAGGTGATGACATTGGTGTCCGATGTGAGTTCCCAGCAGCACGCGCGGCGGAGCTATCCCGTTCCCCGTAGGGGTTCCCGAAGGGTAGGGAATCGCACTATAACGGGATCGGGATTCACAACTGGCAAATTGTACTCTCAGTTTTGGAACCCGTCAAATCCTGGTGCTAAACCGCCAGCAAATCAACGGGCTAAGCCACCGGGGAATCCACAGGTATTTCAAGCTAAAATCAAGCGTCGCGCAGGCGGGACGCCGGTGATTGATGTGGTATTTAACGGCAACAAGACTTTTGAAATGATTGTCGATACCGGGGCGAGCGGCACTTTGATTTCTCAGCGGATGGCTACTGCACTGGGAGTGAGGCCGGTGCGTACTATCAGAGCGGGGATCGCTGACGGTAGCGTTGTCGAGTTCCCGATCGGCGTAGTGCGATCGATTCGGGTTGGGGGTGCTGCGATCCAAAATGTCGAAGTGGCGATCGCGAAACAAATGCCAATAGGTCTGCTCGGTCACGATTTCTTTGGCAATTACGATGTCAAAATTAAAAAAGATGTTGTAGAATTTTATGTCCGCTGAGAGTGAGCTGAGTCGGAAACCGATTTTTGCTCAACTCGTGTCCTTTACAGTTATTAGCAACCCGGTCAAGGCTTTTAAATTTATTGGTTGAGGCGGTAGCAAAATGCAACCAAGTGTGGTATCGTTCTTAGTGTTTAAAGAGCCACCGACGGTTAAACTATCCGTGAAATCCGGCCACAAAAGCACGGCTGTTGTTGGTGATCTCGGTAACAGTCTCCGACAACGATTCACAGTACAGGCCAAGGCAATCAATTAAACAATTCCCAAAGCAGGTCGAAATTAGTTCCCACAATGCTGTGGCTGAGGGAATTTTGGTTGGCATTGTTCAGCCGGAGTCTAGAAAATATGTAAACTGATTAGCGGCAGATGTTCCGCAAAATCGGAAATCATGACCATCGAGAAATTAATTATTGTAAATAAGGTATTCACATGGCACAAGCGTCTGTATCTCCTGTAGTGCTGATTATTCTAGACGGCTGGGGTTATCGTGAAGAAAAAGACGGAAATGCGATCGCCGCTGCGAAAACACCCGTGATGGACAGTCTCTGGGCCGCTTATCCCAGAACTCTGATTAAAACATCGGGTCGGGCGGTAGGGCTGCCAGACGGGCAAATGGGTAACTCAGAGGTTGGTCACTTGAATCTGGGCGCGGGCCGCGTGGTTCCTCAAGAGTTGGTGCGGATTTCGGATGCAGTGGAAGATGGTTCTTTGCTGGACAACCGCGCGCTGGTTGGGCTTTGCGAGAAAGTCCGCGCCACGGGCGGCAAGTTGCACCTAACTGGTCTTTGTTCTGAAGGTGGGGTTCATTCCCATCTCAGTCATATTAAGGGTTTGCTGCAATTAGCAAAAGCACAGGGAATTTCTGATGTTTGCATTCACGCGATTACAGACGGCCGTGATACAACTCCGAAAGAAGGTGTCGAAGCTTTAGGCAAGATTGAAAGTTATATCGCAGAAGTAGGGGTCGGTCGGATTGCGACCATTAGCGGCCGCTACTACGCGATGGACAGGGACAAGCGCTGGGATCGGGTGCAGCGCGCTTACGAGGTGATGACGACTGAGGGTGCTCCTGACGGTCGATCGGCTGTGGATGTGTTGCAGGCCTCTTATGCTGAAGGAGTGACCGACGAGTTTGCTGTTCCGACTCGGATTGCTCCGGGGGCGGTGGCATCCGGGGATGGGCTAATTTTCTTCAATTTTCGCCCGGACAGGGCTAGAGAATTGACTCAGGCTTTTGTATCTCCAGATTTTAAGGGGTTTGAACGGCAGTTAATTGAGCCGCTGGCGTTTGCGACTTTTACTCAGTACGACCCGAAACTTTCGGTAATGGTGGCTTTTGAACCGCAGAATTTGAACAATATTCTGGGCGAGGTGATTTCTAAGCACGGTTTGCAGCAGTTGCGGACGGCGGAAACTGAAAAGTACGCTCATGTGACTTATTTTTTTAATGGGGGTCTGGAAGAGCCTTTTATCGGGGAACACCGGGAATTGGTGCAGAGCCCGATGGTGGGGACTTACGATGAGGCGCCCCAGATGTCGGCGGATTTGGTGACGGATGGGGTGGTGACGGCTTTGGAAAAAGGCATCTATTCGTTGATGGTGATTAACTACGCTAACCCGGATATGGTTGGTCATACGGGGATGATGGATGCGACGATAGTTGCGATCGAAACTGTGGATAAATGTTTGGGGCGGCTGGTGAGCGCCATTAGTAAAGCTGGGGGAACGGCAATTATTATTGCTGACCACGGCAATGCTGAGCAGATGTTTGACGAGGACGGGAATCCCTGGACGGCTCACACTACTAACCCCGTGCCGTTTATTCTGGTAGAGGGTGAAGGTCTGAAGATTCCGGGTCACGGAACGGATGTTCCTCTGAGGGCGGATGGTTGTTTGGCGGATATTGCCCCGACGATTCTGGAGCTTTTGAGGTTGCCTCAGCCCCCGGAGATGACGGGACGTTCTATGATTCGATCGGCTGAGTTTGAAGTTCGCGCCAATCGCACTCCGGTGCGAGTCCGATTGTAGGAGGGCTGGGTCAAATCTCGCTACAGGTAGGGACGGCACTGCCCATAGGTGTCAACTTAACGTCAAACGTAATACCGGTCTGCGGTTTGACGATTAGGCCTCGATCCCCCCTAGCCCCCCTTAAGAAGGGGGGGACCGGAAATGGATCAAAGTCCCCCTTGTTAAGGGGGATTTAGGGGGATCTAGACTCAGGTAAAAGCGATATTTATCAAGGGTTTTAGGCTTAAGTTGACACGCCTTGGGCAGTGCCGTGTCCCTGGATAAATTGCGGGCGATCGACCAAATTTGATATGATAATAAATTACCGATTACTAATTACCAATTCCCCCCGATTATGAATATTGTTGCTGTGTTACAAGTTATCTGGTCTTTGTCTGCTTTAGGACTTGTGATTTTTGTGTTGCTGCACAGTCCTAAAGGCGATGGTATTGGAGGGATTGGCGGACAAGCTCAATTGTTTACCAGCGCCAAGAGTGCAGAAACGAGTCTGAACCGCATTACTTGGGGTCTGTCTATTGTTTTTATGGGTTTGACTGTGATTTTGAGTGCTGGTTGGTTGACGCCTAAGTTATAAGATTCGGATTTTTAACCACATGAGTTCACGGGCGAGACGCCCGTGCCACATGAGTTCACGGGCGAGACGCCCGTGCCACATTAACATTAGCTCACGGGCGGGACGCCCGTGCCACATGAGTTCACGGGCGAGACGCCCGTGCCACATAAATAAATATTGTGGGGAGTAGGGGTTGGGCTTCTAGCCCGCCCTAAAGATGAAATTTAAGTGCGGTTGCAAAAATGCGGTTGGGGAAAGTGACATTAAAACCTCGATTGCTGGCTGTCTTGGGATTGGCTTTATGTTGTTTTAGCCTGATAATTTTTAGTCAGGTTAATACTCCGGCGGCGACTCTTTCTTCTCTCCCGAATAGTTTGCCGCATCCACAGGTTCATCCTTTGCCGCCCACGCTAGCAAATTGGCAAGATTCCACGGATAGCGGTGATTATTTTGACCAGGTTAAGCCACCGAATTTCGGTCATTTGTTGTGGTCTAAGTTTCCAATTCAGGTTTATGTTGAGCGTCCAGTTGATGCTAATAAGTCTGAAGAATGGGTGGCGGCTGTGTTGGATGTGGTGCGGGAATGGGGGGTTTATTTGCCTTTGGAAGTGGTGGATAGTTCGGAGGTGGCTGATATTAGGATTTTACGTCGGGCTCCGCCTTTGCGTCAAGGGGTTTTGCGATCGCGTTCTGGAGAGGCTACCTATGAATTATATGCCCGTCGGGATGGGGATAAAACTGTGTTATCTCATCGGTTTTCGGTTTATTTGAATCCGAATCAAGTGGGTAAGTATATTCCGGCGACGGCGCGGCACGAGTTGGGTCACGCTTTGGGAATTTGGGGCCACAGTTTGATGGAAACTGATGTGCTTTATTTTTCTCAGGTGAGAACTCCTCCGCCTATTTCAGCGAGGGATGTTAATACTTTGAAGCGGGTTTATGAACAGCAGACTCGGTTAGGGTGGGAATTTTCACCACAAATTCCCGGCGATTGGAAATCGCTTATACACAAATGAAGTCCGCCTTCGCGGACTCTAAGAACACGATAATTAATAGGAAATATCAGAAAAATGAAAGATGAATGTTTTGGGATTGTGCCGATTTTTGGAAAGGAAGCTGATGCTTTGTTTTTGTTGATTCAACATCAAGCGGGACATTGGGCGTTTCCGAAAGGTCACGCCAATCCGGGGGAATCTCCTGCGGAAACGGCAAGGCGGGAATTTGAGGAGGAAACTGGTATATCGGATTTTGAAATGCTGGATGAGCCGAGTTTTACGGAACACTATTCTTTTGTTAAGGATGGGGAGCCGATTGAAAAGAGTGTGACTTATTTTTTAGGTTTTGTCAATTCGATGGAAGTTGTTTTGCAAGAGGAGGAGGTTCAAAATTCTGCTTGGCTTTCTTTTGAGGAGGCTGTTAAACGGATTACTTTTGATGCAAACCGCTTAATGTTTGGGGAAGTTAAGGCATATTTGGATGGCAGGAAGTTAAGAGTCGGCGGTTGAAACCGAGGCTATACAAAGGAAGTTACTCTGTAAGAGACTAAGAAAATTGAGGCAGCATTTGGTATAAGTCAATATGGTTCAGTTAAGCCCGATCCCCCCTAGCCCCCCTTAAGAAGGGGGGGACAAGAAGTTACTCAAAGTCAACCCCTACTCCCCTTCTTAAGGGGGATTTAGGGGGATCTCCGGGGAATAAACAGTTTTAACCCAAGCGTATTGGGGTATAAGTTCTGATTAAAAAACCCGGTAACTTTTGCGATACCGGGTTTATTAAGTGTCAGATTTGGTGGGCGAATCCTGCCACAAATCTGAGGTTATATCGTTTCCGGTTGCATCGGAATAATAAAATCGAGTTAACAGTCAACACTCAAAAATTATTCAGTTTTTCTACTGACAGTCAACCGTCAACCGTCAACAGTCAACAATCATTCCGATGCAACCGGAATTGATATTATTTGTTGGTTTTCTGCGCTTCGGCGTGGTGTTGCAAGCGAGAGAAAACGTTGTAAGCGTCGGGGCCGGGAGTATCGTGTTCGGCAGCGCCGTCGATGGGGCCGTCAATGGCTTTCCAAGCAGGAATTCCGCCTTTGAGTTCGGCTACTTTTTGAAAGCCTGCTGCGCGGAGAAGATTGGCAGCTTCGGCGGTTTGTTGGTCGTTTTCGCCGTAGATGTAGATGTCGCGGATGGGTTCTAAACTCGATTGTGCGCGCTCAACTAATTCGTCCATTGGCATCATTACGGCGCCGGTAATGTGGCTTTTGGTGAAGCTTTCAAAGTCACGGGCGTCGATGATTGTGAGTCCGGGTTCGCCCCAATCTAAACGGGCTTTGAGGTCGTGGCTAGATGCTTGAGCTTTTAAACCGGGAGGGGTGGGAGTAAAGTCGGGAAGTTTTTCTTTGATGTTGGAAATTTGGTCGGGAATAGTTTTCATGGGTAAAATCTTGTTCAATGTTTTGATTGCCATTGCAATGTAACAAGATGTTTAGGGTGAATTCGTCTTTCTAAAGACTGAATCGGGCATTGAACTAAAGTCGCAGTTAAGCTGGTTTGTGGGTGGTTAGCTGCGGTTGGGATCGCTACATTTGTTGAGGTTGCTAGAGCCTAGCGGGCTGTGCTTAAAATTGTTTCGATCGCATTTACTGCGGATAATTTGAACTGCTATCGCTTGTTTGATTCGCTATTTTATCAAACAATCACATTTTAGTCAATGCCTATTATTTTTAAATTAACTTTGCATAAGTTGTGCATAGCGTCGCGCGGATTTTTGCGGAAAAGTTTAAATGTTTGCCAGCAAGGTTTCTGGTAAAATTTAAGAGTAAAAACAAGTATTTAAAGGTATGGATATGTCTGAGAAAAGTGAAATTGCGGTGCCTATAACTTTGACACCGGAAGAGCAAGCGGTGTGGGATGCGAAGGCGAAAGTTCGGGTACTGCTGAATTTGTGGGATTTGAGCGGCGGGAAGATGAAGGTGAAAAAGGGGGAGTTGACTAAGCGGATTGTGCGGACTAATGAGACGAGTCAGAGATATGTGGAAGTGCTGGGCGAGTTGCAGGCGACTGGGGCGATCGAGTATTCGCTGGTAAATCGGGTGACGCTGGTGGAATTGACGGCGAAGGGGAAAGAAGTTTTAGCGCAGGGGCTGAAAAGTCGGGATTCTTTGTTTGAGTTTGATGGTTCTCAAATTGGTACTCGGCTGGGAAATTCTTTGTTGAAGTGGATTCGGCATCAGGATGGTGCGGCAAGTGTTGCGGTTGAAAAGGGGAAGGCGGATGTCGGGGCGATCGGAGTTTGAGACATCATCTCAATTAATTAACAAGGAACATGAACCATTCCAATTGCGACACCGATAGCGGCTGGCCCGATCGCGAGAGATTTCCGTATAACTACGCAAAATCTAGCGTGGGCTCGATTATCGAGAACGATCTGCGCCGCTCAAAAAACCCACTAATTATTACTGGCTACGCTTCACTGGAAAAAATTATCGATTTTCTGGCGGATTGTCATAGTAGTTGGCAAAGCAATCCAGATGCTTTTGAGCAAATCCGCATCTTGCTCGGCAATGAACCATATCCAACAAAAGCCCAGGAATTTATCTATTCCGAAAAGTTTTCTCAGGAAATAGAAGACTACTGGATGGAGCAAGGTATCTCTATCCGTAAATGTGGGAAAGTTATTGCTGCAATCGAGTTACTCCAAAAGGAAATAGTAGAAACCAGGATTGCTAATAAAAAACCCATCCACGCCAAAATTTTTAAGGGAGATAGTGCTATTACCATTGGTTCTAGTAATTACAGCACGTCAGGTTTAAGCTACCAAATTGAAGCAAATGTTAGGTTTCAAAATTCAAAAAAAGAGAAACCACGCTTCGATGAATCTTGTAGTTTTGCAGAAACAATTTGGAATTTAGGAAGATTTTACAATGACGAATTAATAGAGCTATTAACCAGGCTTCTCAGCCATGAAACATGGCAGGTGACTTTAGCCAGAGCTTGTGCAGAATTGCTAGAAGGTGAGTGGGCAAAAAAATACAAACCAACCAATTATTGGAGTGATGAACCTCTGCTTTGGCCATCTCAAGAACAAGGAATAGCTCAGGCAATTTGGGTCATTGAAAATGTTGGCAGCGTGCTCGTAGCCGATGCAACGGGTTCAGGTAAAACTCGAATGGGCGTCCACCTAATCAAAAATGTAATCAATCACATTTGGGGAACTGGGCGGGTGCGGAAAGGCGATTCAGTGTTAATTTGTCCGCCTAAAGTCCTAAACTCTTGGGAGAAAGAGATTGGGAATTGCGAGGGCGCCCATCTCCTTGCTTACTCTCACGGCTCATTGAGTAGTGCCAAATCTAAGAAGCACCAGCATCTTATTGATGTTATCCGTCGCGGTCAAGTCCTTGCTGTCGATGAAGCGCATAACTTTTTCAACGACAGTTCTAATCGGACGCAGGCACTCTTTAGCAACATTGCTGACTATGTATTGCTGTTTACAGCTACTCCGATCAACAAAGGAGTTAAGGATTTGCTTTCCATCGTGGAATTGTTAGGAGCTGACAACTTTGATGATGAATTGGTGGAATCTCTTAAATCGCTATGGAGCCAGCACGAAAAACAGAATGAAAGGATGCCAAAAGAGCTTAGCAATAACCTGCGGAGAGCGATTCAGCAATTTACTGTTCGGCGAACAAAAGGTCTGTTTAATAGTATGATAGCTCTCGAACCCGAACGTTATAAGAATACGTTGGGTGCTCTATGTCGCTATCCGAAAGAGATATCAAAAGAGTATGATTGCGGTGAAACTGATCGCGATCGCAACTTAGCCCAACAGATTCGTCAAGCCACTGACAGACTGCGCGGTTTAGTATACCTGAAGGAAATTTCCGAACTACCAAAATTTCTTCGTAAGCAAGGCTGGAGCGAAGAAAAGTATCTTGAAGCACGCCTGAAAAGTGCTAAGGTACTGCCTGCTTATCAGGTTATGGCTTGCTTGCGATCTTCTCGTGCGGCACTGATAGAACATATTTATGGAACTGATCGTGCACAGAACCACTTCGACATTGATCCTAATACCAGAATCAAGAAAGACACAGGTAATTTAATCAAAACATTGGAGAAAATATCAGGCGAAACAGCAAAAAATAAGCTGGGCATTAAACTGCCTGAATGGCTGAGCGATCCTGCCAGACATAAAGAAGCTTGTGAGGAAGAAATAGAGGTTTACACAGATATTGCTAATCTATGTGAAAAGATTTCGGACTCGCGAGAAAACACTAAAGCAGCGCATCTGGCCAACCTATTAAAGCATCACAAACTGATGATAGTTTTCGATAGTCGTTTGATTACTCTTCATCAGATTAAACATTTCCTGGAAAGAGAAGGGGTTAAGACGCTGATCGCAACTGGAGATACAACAACAGACTACGATCGGGTTAATGAGTCATTTAAACTTGGTTCCGAGGAATCTAGAGTCATTGGGTTATGTTCAGATGCAATGTCGGAGGGGGTCAACCTCCAGCAAGCTTCCGCCGTTGTTCAATTGACGATGCCCAGTGTAATTCGCTTGGCAGAACAGCGGATAGGTAGGATCGCTCGCATGGACAGTCCTCACCCTGCGATTGAAGTATGGTGGCCAAAAGATAGCAATGAGTTTGCCCTGCGGTCTTCGGAGAGCAAATTTGTAGCTCGCCACAATCTGGTGTCTGATTTGCTGGGGTCAAATATATCACTACCCGATCACTTATCACCAGAGGAAGACACAGAATCATCAGATGAAGTGATTGCATCGATGGCAGAACTTGCTAATAATGAAGAGCAAAAAGCAAGTGAAATCTGGACATTAAACGATGTTTTTGACCCGGTGCGATCGCTCGTAGATGACGAGCAGAGCCTAGTTTCATGCCAAGTCTACGATCGTGTACGAGCAGCAAATAAAGTACGGACTTCTTTGAGTCTTGTTTTCTCTAAAAACGGCTACCCTTGGGCTTTCTTTGCCATTGCCGGAACAGAATGGGGTTCACCCCGCTGGGTCTATTTCGATTTTTTGGAAGGCAAGCCGATAACTGAGTTGGATTACATTAGTAAAAAACTCAAAGAAAATCTGGGTGCAGAGGTTAATGATTTTCCGCTAGGAGAAGAAGCTTCTTGGTGCCTAGAAGATTTCTTAGGTAAGCTTATGAAGGCAGAAAAAGAGATGCTACCAAAGAAGAAGCAGCGTGCTCTTGAGCTGATGAATAAAGTTCTTGAAGAATACAAGAATAAATCTGTTCAAGACCAAGACAGAGAGCGTGAAAAATCTGTCAACGATTTGCTTTCTCTGTTTAATAAAGTACCATCGATGAGAGAAGTCCCAAGCAGGGAAGTAGATTTAAACATTTTAGCCGAGTGTTGGCTCGATTTAATTCAGCCTAGATGGTTCGAGCGCCTGCAAGAACCCCGTTCTGAACCTCTGCGACTTAAAGACCTATATCAAAATTTAATTGAGCATCCGATTCTTACAGAAAAACTAAAAGATGCGCTTAAAGTTGATACAGTCAAACCCCTTGAGGAGCGGATTGTTGCTGCCATTATTGGCGTGCCTTGAAATTCTTTTACTTTTGACGGGTTACTTAGGGCGAATTAAAGGAGACAATTCGCAAAGCGATCGCTTTTATTTCCTGCGCGACTTGCCACTAGAGGATTGAGAGAGGTCAAGGGCGATTCCCTGCGGGATATCTTCGCTTCACGTACTTTATCCAATTTCCTACACAGCATCAGGATCTACGCCCAATTCCCGCAACCTCGCCGCTAATCTTTCAGCTTTCTGCAATTGAGCTTGTTCTGCCTTAATTAACCCTTCTACCAATGGCGGATCTAAAATTTCATTGACTGATAATCTCAGATTGGGAAATACTACAGATTCCATTTCCTCACCCGGCAAGAAATCTGTATACGTGTAACCATCTTCACCTTCAATCAATGCAAAAAGCCGGATTTTTTGCTTCCCCGTTTTAGGGTCAACAATGCAATATTCTGGCACATTCGCTAATTCGTACTCTCCGCGTTTAATCACGTAATCTTCGCGGCGATTTTCGCTGACTACTTCTACCACTAACAGCGGCTTTTCATCTAATTCGAGGATACCTGCACCTGGTCTAGCAGCAGCTTGTTCCAAAAGACTTTGAGTGCAGACAACTACATCGGGAATCCGAGATTTATCTTCATCTGTTCTCACTCCCAGACCCGTTTTTACTACTAAGTCGAGATTGTGTTCAGCTAGGTAACGCTGCAATTGGTAAACTAAATATTCGCAAATTTTGATGTGTAAAATTGTGGCTGTTGGCATCGGGATTAATTTGCCTTTGTACAGTTCGTATTGTACATCTATTTCTCCTTGATAAACTCTGTATTCTTCAAAGGTTAAAGTTGGGGAAGTATCAATTTGCTGGTCTGGTAAAACTGGGGCGATCGATTGAGACATAGGTTTTGGTATGAGTTTGCCTTGATACAGTTCCTATTGTAGATCGGATTACCATTTGGGCGATCGCCTCAACAAGGCTGTAGCTGCCTCACTGTCGAGAGGTTTAGAGAAAAAGTATCCCTGACCGTACTCGCAGCCGATCGCCCGCAGTTGAGCCAATTGGACAGCGGTTTCGACACCTTCTGCCACTACCTCCATCCCCAAACTGCGGGCCAGCATGACGATCGCCCGCACGATTTCCAAATTTTCACCCGTTTCTCCGATGCGACTGACAAAAGAGCGATCGACCTTCAAAATATTAATCGGGAACTTGTGCAAATAACTCAGAGACGAATAACCAGTGCCGAAATCATCAATACACAGCCCGATACCCAAGTCTCTCAACTGCGAAAGCATCGCCGCCGCCGCTTCCCCATCTTCCATCACCACAGTCTCAGTAATCTCCAACTTCAAACAGCGAGTGTCAACACCCGTTTCCAGCAAAACTTGTTTAATTTGCTCGATGGATTCCGGTTCCGCAAACTGCCTCCCGGAAAGATTTACTGCTACAGTCAGCGGCGAATTTCCCACAGGTAAATTCAAACTCTGCCACTGAATAATTTGGCGACAGCTTTCGTTCAAAACCCACAAACCCAAAGGCATAATTAACCCAGTTTCCTCCGCCATCGCAATAAATTCCATCGGGGAAACTAAACCCCGTTCCGGGTGCAGCCAGCGCACCAGCGCCTCAAATCCGATAACTGAGCCAGTTTTCAAACTAACGATCGGCTGATAATAAACAGTAAAAGGACATTCCAATTTTAAAGTAGGCAATTGCGACTTCGGACGCTCCAATCTGCGATCGATTTCACTCATCGGCGAGTTTTCCGCCGCCGTCCCACAGGCAAAATCCACTATCGAATATTTCAAATTTAGTTCTTCAACCGACTCCCGTAAATCGTGTTCCAAGTGCATCAAAGCCACAGCCTGAGTGTGCATCGCACTGGTAAAAACTTCGTAGCGAGCTTTACCGAGAGCTTTTGCCCGGTACATCGCAATATCAGCATCGCGCAAAATATCTCCCGGCCACTGATATTTGTCGGTACTCAAAGCAATGCCGATGCTAGCAGTAATTAAAACTTTATTACCTTCCAAATTCAGCGGTCGTTCGATCGTTTTGAGAATTGCCTTTGCTTGGGCGATCGCCTCATCAACACCTTTAATTTCCTCAAGCAAAATCACAAACTCATCTCCCCCCAGACGAGCCACCGTATCCCCTGGCCGCAAACAAGTCAAGAGACGGCGAGCCACAGCCACCAACAGCCGATCGCCCGTGCGGTGTCCCTGACTGTCATTAATCACCTTAAACCTGTCCAAATCCAGAAACAGCACCGCAAACTGATAGGTTGGGTGCCGTTGGGCGCGGGCAAAAGCTTGGCCCAACCTGTCAGTCAACAAAGCACGGTTCGGCAACTCCGTCAGCGCATCGTGCAAAGCATCGTGCAACAGTTGTTCTTCAGCCATCTTGCGCTCAGTCACGTCGTGACAGTTGACCACAATTCCCCGCACCGAAGGTTCGTTGAGCAAATTCGTCGCCACCGCTTCCAACACGCACCAGGAACCGTCCTTGTGTTTCACTCGGTATTCCGCCATTCCCAGGCTAACTTTCGGCATTTGCATGACACCTTTGAACACTTGATCCACTATCAGCAATTCGTCAGGGTGAATCAAGTCAAATATAGATCGGCCGAGCACTTCTGCCGTCGGGTAGCCCAAAATCCGCTCGGCGGAAGGAGAGACATAGCGGCAAAAGCCTTTCTCGTCGAGAATCACAATAATGTCTCTAGCATTTTCAATCAACGATCGAAACCGCTTCTCGCTTTGCCGCAGCTCTTGTTCGGTGCGCTTTTGGTCGGTAATATCGGTATTCATGTAAATCAGACCGACAATTTTCCCTGTAGCGTCTTTAATAGCATCGGCCCGCAGCAACACTTGCAAAGTTTCACCGCTTTTAGTGCGGTTGGTAATTTCACCAAACCAAGAATAACCTTGGGCGATCGTGTCGAGTACCTCCCTAGCGACTGCGGGGTCAGTAAAAACTGCCGATATACCTCCGGCTAGTTTAAATTCCTCTGCCGTGTCCCACTCAAATAGCTGAGAAAACGCTTGATTTTGATAGATGTGAGTGCCGTTCGCATCGCTGATGCCGATCGCGTCACTCGAACTTTCCACCGCCTTGCGAGTCAGCACCAGAGCTTCTTCTGCCCGCTTGCGCTCGGTAATGTCAATTCCTACCAGACAAGCAGCTTTGCCCTCATCGTACTTTTGAGCCACAATTAAATAGTATCCCTCCGACTCTCCCCCGTCGGTTTGTACCTTAACGTTGAGTTCTTTAACCGCTTCCGTAGCGTCATCGGCAAAAAACTCCACCACAAAAGAGTTAAAATCCGAGCTAGCGCCCAGAAAACCAATATCTTGACCAACAAAAGCCGACGGCCGCAAACCATGCAGTTTGGCTAAGTGCTGGTTAACCCCCAAATAGCGCAAATCCGAGCTAATCCAAGATACTGTGCCCGGAACTGCTTCCAAAATCGTTTGCAGTTGGTCGTTAGCTTGCTGCAATGCTTGCTGCACTTCACATATTGGTTCCGCCAAATCAGACTGAACTCCTACAAAGTGAGTCAAATTAGCGTTGTCGTCTCGCACGGGAGATAGCGATAATTTGCTCCAAAAAGGAGTGCCGTCTTTGCGGTAATTTTTAATTGGTGTCTGGATTTCTCGACCTTGGCGCAAGGCCTCGCGGATTTTAGCTACGGTAGTTCGATCGGTATCCGGGCCTTGCAAAAATCGGCAATTACGCCCCAAGATGTCACTGGCGCAGTAACCCGTCATCCGTTCAAAGGCCGGATTGCAATAAATTATGGGACAATCGGGTGCATTGGCGTCAGCAATGACAATGCCGCAGCTAGTAGCTGCCAAGGCTCGATCGCGTAGCCACAGGGCTTCTGACGCACTATGGCGATCGTCGGCCCCCCCCACTTCACCTAAATTAGAAATTGACTGGTTCTCCCGATCTCCCATCAGCCGAACTTTCAAGCAAACCTTTACAATTTCCGAGTTGCTTCTTACTTTAACGTTTTTCAGGACTCGCGCAACGTAAATTGTATCTTGGTATTTAAGTAAGCGGGATTTAACTCAGATGTTGCACCATTGTCAAGAACGGGCTCTCCGGCCCGTTCCACAAAGAATAAGTTTTCTTCTTGTGGAACAGGCCGAAAAGCCTGTTCCTAAACAAGTAATTGAGAATGGTGCAAGATGTGAGATTTAACCTTAGTTGTTAGTTGTATTTTCTACCCTTGCTGTTCGGCATTTAAAAAAGAACATCTTCACATCCGCAGTGAAAAACCCTCTATTCTTCCCCCCCTCAGACTCTCTCCCCCTCCCCCCTTCTCCCCTTCTCCCCGCGCCCCGGCCATCACGATCCGCTGCCACTTATTTCGCAGGAGTTGCAGCTTGAGAAGTCGGCGGCGCAATATTAATTAATGGCAAAGTTCCCCCTCCTCCCATTACTGTCGGAAACTGGCCATTCCATTTTTCAATCGCTTGCTGCTGCAAAATTTCGGCTGTTAATGTTTGCCGCTGCAAGCGTTGAGCTTCGGCTTTACCTTTAGCGCGGTTAATTTCAGCTTGAGCATCTTGGGTGGCTTTTTGAACTGTAAATTCTGCTTGTTTAGCTTCTTGTTCGGCTATTTGTTTGGATTCGATGGCTTTGCTAAATTCTGGAGAAAAGCCAAAATTTATTAACGAAACATCTCTGACGATGACGCCGTAAGGTTCCAAACGCTTTTTGAGGCTGTTGTCGATTTCTGTTTTGAGTTCGTTGCGCTTAGTGATAATTTCTTCGGCGGTTTTTTTAGAAGTTGCTGCTTTGAGAACTTCCGAAATTGCCGGACTCAGAATGCTGGTCACAATTTGTTCTTCGTCTCCCACTTGTTGGAAAACTTGATTAACTTTGGCGGGGTCAACATTCCAGTTGACTGCTAAATCTGTAGTAATGCTTTGCAAATCTTTGGATGCTGCATCTGCTTTTAAATCTGTTTTTTGTACCCGCACGCTGAGAGTTTTTACAGAGGTGAAAATCGGTAAAATAGGGTGGATGCCTTCATCTAAAATCGCGTCTTGAACTTTCCCGAAGCGCATCATTACGCCCCGTTCCCCTGGGCCGACGAGGGCAAAAGGTCTTAAAATTAAGGCGGCGATGATGAAGACGATGCCACCGACGATGTAGAGAGCTAGGTTGTACTGAACACTTTGCAGGGTTTTCATATGTTAATTCACCTATGTTGTGTTACTTGATGTTAGTTTTCTCGTCGCTATTATCTAAGATTATAACTTCATGTTAAGGGTGGAACAACTCATAAATTCATTGATGTTTTTTCATAAAAGTCATATAGTTGCGAGGGTCTGGGAACCTGTTAGCTAGATGAGCAGGGATGTACAATGGCACATATAGCAATCCTAAATCATTGGGAATTTCTTACTCCCACCCCGCGAGTTCGGGGAGGGTTGGGGTGGGGTAAAAAGTTTACGACTCCTGCAAGGATTGCTATATAGCTGGGTGAGATTATTGATGAATAAATGTTTCAATCATCTTGACAAAGAGGTGTTTTTTAGATAAAGCAGAAGTAAATAGATAGCTCGATCGCTCTGGGACAAGCGATAAAAGGGCGATCGGAGAAAGAAAGCTTTCTAGAGAGGGAAAAAATCCGAATTGAACAGCTAATTTTTGGGTAAATTTTAATGGTAAATGGCCGGTGCGTCCCGCTAAAACCTTTGCGGGTTGCTGCAAGCCAGGAAAGATAGAATTTCCATCTGCGACGTACAGACTCTATTTGTAGAATTGGCATCGGCCCGCCTTGCTCAACCCTCCTGAGTAGAAAAAAGACTGCTTGGGCAAGTTGGGAATTTATAGCTACAAACGATAAAAATCCGAGTTTAAAAATGCCCGAAAATAAGTTAAGCTTAGATGAGAACGGTTGAAGAAAAATCAAAATGTTGCAGCGACACCCTTGGCCGCAGACAATTGAAGAGGCGATCGCCATTCAAGAACAGCTTCGGTCAGAGGTAATTACCGCCAATCAACTGGAGACAGTTCGGTATGTCGCAGGCGTAGATGTCGGCTACGACAGTGCAAACGACGTATCGCGGGCCGCTGTAACAGTTCTGAGCTTTCCCGACTTGCAATTGCAGCAGCAAGCTGTGGTTCGCAGTCCTACAACTTTTCCTTATATTCCGGGTTTCCTGTCTTTTCGAGAAGTGCCGGCAGTTCTCGAAGCTTTGGAAAATATCAGTTTGACGCCAGACTTGATATTGTGCGACGGTCAAGGACTAGCCCACCCCCGCAGATTCGGTCTTGCGTGCCATTTGGGGGTGTTGACCGGGATTCCCACGATCGGAGTTGCCAAAAATCGATTTATGGGAGAACATTCCGAAGTCGGACTCGACCGGGGCAGTTGGCAACCCTTGCTGCTAGAGGGATCAACGGTAGGCGCAGCGCTAAGGACGCAAACAGGGGTAAAGCCGATGTATGTTTCGATAGGTCATAAGGTAAACTTGATAAGTGCGATCGAGTACGTCCTGCGCTGCGCCCCAAAATATCGCTTACCAGAAACAACTCGATCGGCAGACCAACTAACGTCGGGATAAATGGCAAGCGCGGAAGGCATCAAAAAAAAAGTAAAAAGACCAAAAAAGCATCCCTCTTTGGACTTTTAGTTTTTGAGGAGGCGCGGTTAAGTCGAAAAATCCTCTGAGTCTACTGCCAATCAGCTTTCGGTTCCATCCTTCCAGCGAACTAAAGAATGACTATACCTGAGAAAGAGGTATAAAAGTTGGGGGGGTTTATAGAATGATTGAAAGACAGTAACCAGCTTAAAACATTGGCGGCTCTAACTATAGTGCCCGGACGTGAACTATTTTTAGTTCACATTTGTAAAGTATGAAATATTCATCCTGCGAGTTAAACCAAAAGCTTAGATTCGTCTGATGAGGTTTCATAATTTACCGTCGGATATCTCACCACTGGCTGGGAGTAACCATGACAGTGGGAGGCGAAGGCGCGATCGAGCTAAAAAATCAGAAACAAACAAGGAGACAGTCATGGCTGAGAAAAGCAAACGCGGATTCGCTTCTATGGATGCAGAAAAACAGCGCGCAATTGCTAGCAAAGGCGGAAAAGCTGCACACGAGAAAGGCACTGCACACGAATTCACCCCTGAAGAAGCCAGACAAGCTGGCCAAAAAGGCGGCGAAGCTGTCAGCAGAAATCGCGAACACATGGCTCAAATTGGTCGCGAAGGCGGTCGGAAAAGCCGCAAGAGCGAAGCTTAAGTCTCTCAAGGCTGACCCTGTAATGAAAGATTGCACAGTTGCAGGGTGAGAGATAGCACTAGGACAGTGAACGTTTGAGGAGGTGGGGCGATCGAAGTTACCAAGGTAGTTCGATCGCCCAACCTCCAAAATTCGTAACTAGCGCACCAAAGCTTGGCAAATTTGAAAACCCCACAGGAATGAGTTTTTAGCAATCGCTGGCACATCTTGAACAGCAATTTTTTAACCAATCAGAATACCCCATGCCCCAAGTGAGGTGTAACTCACATCTTGCACAATTCTCGCTTAACAGGCTTTCCGGCCTGTTCCACAAAGAGTAGATTTTCTTGTGGAACAGGCCGGAAAGCCTGTTAATAAAAAGCTTATTGAGAATGGTGCAACATCTCAGGTGTAACTGTCACGGAAAGAATTTTTTCTATTCCACGATTAAAATCGGCGGCTTTAAACCCCGATTCTCCATCGTATCGCACACAATCCATTCTGGATTCTGGCTGTTGAATTCTGAATTCTTCTTCGGTAAGCGCGATTCAGTCTCTCAAAAAAAGCCAATACGAGCACGAAAAGCCCCGAAGTCAGGGCTTTTTTGTATAGCTGCACATAATATTTTTAGAAGTGCGATCGAGTCGGCGTCAATAATTATAATTAAGTTTTTTGGTGAGGAAGTCCGTCCTCAAAATAAATCAGTTAATATTTTTTTATATTTTTGAGCAGCAAACTATACAATCATGACAAACCAGCTCACTTTAGCATGGACAGAAGCTGGGGTGCGTCAAACTCAGACAATTGAAAACGGACAGCCGAGCAAAAATCCGGGAACCGTGAGGCTAGGGCGCGATCCGGCGAAGTGCGATATAGTATTTTCGCATCCCACCGTATCGGGGCTGCACGTTGAAATATTTTTTAATCAGGAATTGCAGGAGTATGCAGTGCGGAATTTGCGCGAAAGCAATCCGCCGCTGGTAGACGGAAAAATTCTCGCCCGAGGCGAAGCGAAATTGAACTCGGGAAGCCATATCCATTTAGGCCAAGTGCAAATTGAGGTGGTGAATGTGACGGAGGTGCAAGTAGCCGCGCCCCAGACTGTTTTGCTGTCTGGGCCTCCCGCACCTGTTAACTTTCACCCGACGGGGCCTTCACAATATGGTTTGCAGTGTCCCAAATGCAGCCGAATTTCGCCTTACGCGCAGTTGAATGCGGGGTGCCCGTGGTGCGGTACTTCTTTGGCGGCGGCGGCGAGTGTGATGCTGTCTCCGTGAAAGTTGGAAAAACTGAGATGTTGCACCATTCTCAATTACTTGTTTAGGAACGGGCTCTTCGGCCCGTTCCACAAAGAGTGAATTTTCTTGTGGAACAGGCCGAAAAGCCTGTTCATAAAAGGCTAATTGACAATGGTGCAACATAGGAGAAAAAGGGAAAATCTGGCTATCCGCTAAACACTCTCAAATTCAAAAATCTTTTTTTGCAGAAAGCTCAAAGCCGACGGCTGATGTTTAAAAAATAATCATGAATTCTCAACCCTTGCGCCTGCGACTGACTTGGACAGATACAGCTACGGGGGATTGTCGATCCCCGATACTCGACTTACCCATCGCTTTGGGACGAATTTTTGAAGCTATGCCCGCCACTATCAACGGGAAACGAGTTTCTCGAATTGCCCTCAGCAGCAGTCAAGTTTCTCGCTTTCACGCAGTGATTGGCACCGAAGGTAACAGTATTTTACTCACTGACACGGGTAGCCGCAACGGTACTTTTGTTAACGGCATTCGCCAAACCCGTTGCGTGCTGGCAAACGGGGATATGCTGCAAGTTGGGCCCTACGCGATCGGCATTTCTTTTGCTGTTAATTCCCCAGAAACGCCGTCGGTCAATTCTCACATTTTCTTTAACCCGCAGACCAATGGGCCAGACCCGGCATTGGGCCAGCAAATAATGTTGCAGCTTCCTCAAACAAGTAGTAGGGAAGAATTTCCGCCGATCGCATTTTTGCACGCTTCTCAAGTGTCAATGCGCTCGCTAGAATCTATGGGACTCCCTGTGGCAGAAGTTGATTGGGCTGCCGTTGGCGGCGGTTTGGGCAGCTTTATTTGGGTGGATTTGCTGAGAATTTGCGGTGTGAAAACAGATCGAATTGCAGTTTTGGGCATGGAAAGCCAGCCTTACGCCCGCTACCTGCGTCTATGCCTGAATTCCCAAATTCCGCTGCGGGAACGCCTACGATCGAATTCTGACTCTTGTCCAGACAACATTTGGGGCTGGCCTCCCTATGCTTTGCGGGAAGCTTGGCAGGAATTGCTCAAAGGGCGTTTGGGAATGTCGTTGAAGTTGATGTGGCAGGTGTTTGCTGAACCGACTTTTGCCGAAACTTATACGCCTCGCGCGGGGAATGTGTTTGATTCTATTGACAGGGAGGTCGATCGAATTGGGTGGAATCAAATGTTTCGCTACGGTAGAGTGCGGGGAATTCGCAAAACAGATGACGGCAGGTACGCGATCGCTTATTCTCGATCGAATGCGGATCACCGCGATCACGCTTTTTTAATCGCCAAATACGTACACTTAGCCACCGGCTATCCCGCCATTCAATTTCTGCCCGACTTGCAAGCTTATCGCGAAAAAACCCAGGATTTTGAGTCGGTTGTCAACGCTTACGAAAGCCACGACAGTGTTTACGAAAAATTGGAGGCTAGGGGCGGCAGCGTGTTAATTAGAGGCCGGGGAATTGTGGCTTCGCGCGTTGTGCAGCGGATTTACGAAGCGCGACAGCGGAACGGCAACATTCAAGTATTGCATTTGATGCGATCGCCCAAACCTCAAGGTAACAAATTTAAACTCGCTGAGCGAAGAGTCGAAAATCACTACGAATTTCAACCTTTCAACTGGCCGAAAGCTTGCTGGGGCGGGGAACTCCGCGTACTTTTGGAACAAGCCGCCCCGGAATTTCGCCCGCAGTTGCTCACAGACTGGGGCGGCACTACCACAGCCCAGCGCAGCGACTGGCGGCGGATTGTCAAAGAAGGTTTAAGTCAAGGATGGTATCAAATTACCTTCGGCGAAGTCGAGCGAGTCGAGCGCGACAGTCAAAACCGCACGGTGACGTACATTCAGGAGAAGGAACTCAAGGGGCAAATTAAGTTACAAGCTGATTTTATTATTGATGCTACGGGTTTGGACGCTAAGGTAAAAACCAGTCCCCTGTTAAACGATTTGGTAGCTCAATATAATCTTCCCCTCAACGGTTTGGGCCGGCTGAGTGTTAACAACGATTTTGAAGTGCCCGAATTGCGGAATTTTTCTGCTAGCAACACAGAAGGCCGGGTATACGCAGCCGGCGCGATTACTTTGGGGGGGCCTTACGCGCCAGTAGACAGTTTTTTGGGCTTGCAATACGCTGCCTTGCGTTCCGTTGAAAGTCTGGCAGCTAACCGAGCTCCTGGTGTGCGGAAATTGAGCGTTTGGCGATCGTTCGTGCAGTGGTTGAAGTGGGTTTTAAATAAATCTCCCGACTAACTGGAAAGAGGAAGTTCGGCAACAAGCAATGTAGGGGATTTAATAGATTTAAGCTGAAGTGCATTTAAATTGTATAGTCAAGTTTAAGAAAAGTCTTGTGGGGTGGGCCAGAAAGCCCGCCAAAAAAATACAATTTAGATGCCCAACAGCTTAACTGAGATATTGCAGTATTTCAATAGGTTTTTTACGGGAGGGCTCTCCGGCCCAACCCCTACTCCCCACAAGAAAACTCACTCTTTGTGGAACAGGCATCTTGCCTGTTCTTACAAATGGTAAAAGATGTAAGATTTAACTGATTTAAAAGAGCTTCGCCTTCAATCTAAAATCTAAAATCCAAAATCTAAAATCGAACAACCTTCCCATTCAATCTAAAATCTAAAATCTAAAATCTAAAATCGCATGACTCCCACCTTATTCGGCCGCTGGCAAACTCGATTACTGTTATTTGCAACCGTAGGCGTTTTAGTAACCCTGCCCTTTTTTATGGGTTTAATTACCTCCCAATCAGGCTCAATCTTTTTCTGGATTTTAGGGTATGTAGCGATTTTTGGCATCGGCTGGGATGCTTTATATATCTACATCCAGCAGTTCCGCTGGGATCGAGATTGGCCCGGCGCGTTTCAATTACTCGCTGGGATTTGGGAAGCGCTTTTTGTGTTATTTTTAATCAAAGTTATCGGTTTGCCGGGGATACCTGCACAAGATTTTGACTTGGGAGCTTTTGCTTTGCATTATAGTTTAGTGTGGCTAGCTATTTATCTGGCGTCGCAAACACTCATGCGGATTTTGTTTCCCCACTGGCGTTTCCGAGGCGGCCAATGGTTGTAATAATATTGTGTGATTTTTGTGATGCCTGTAGGGGGTTTTTTACAAATAATAATTGCCTCAAATTAATAATCTCATAAACCCGCCCCGCCCCGGTCAATTACCAATTACCAATTCCCAATTCCCCATGCCCAATTCCCAATTCCCCATCCCCTGTATATTCTCATTTTTTTCGGGTTCTGGCTTACTCGATCTGGGTTTTGAGTCGATCGGCTTTAATGTAGCGTATGTCAATGAAATTTTCCCACCTTTCATGCAAGCATACCGCTATTCTCGGCAGTGCCTGAATTTGCCGCTACCAGAATACGGATATTGCGAAGGAGAGGAAGCAGATGTAACTCGACTTGTAGGGGGAGAACCAGCTTTTCGCCTGCGGGAATTGATGCAGGATGCCCGCAAGCATCACGATATTGTAGGATTTATCGCGGGGCCACCTTGTCCTGACTTTTCTATTGGTGGCAAAAACCGGGGTGGGGAAGGAGATAAAGGTCAACTTTCAGCTTCATACATTGAATTGATTTGTCAGCAGCAGCCAGATTTCTTTTTATTTGAAAATGTCAAAGGTTTGTGGAGAACCAAAAAACATAAAGCTTTTTACGACGCACTCAAAAATCAGTTGGCTGATTCGGGATACGTTTTTGCCGAACGTTTAATTAATGCGATAGAATACGGTGTTCCGCAAGATAGGGATAGAATTATTTTGATTGGGATTAGAAAAAACTTTGTCAAAAATCTGGGCATTTCCCTAGAAGAAAAAAGCCAAATGTTATCCGAAAGTTTATTTCCTTGGCAAAGTCAGATATTATATCCCAAATCAGAAATTTTTTCTCATCCTTGGCCGGATAGAACTGCCTTTGCAGGTGATGGTTTCGTGCCTTGTCCTGATGGCATTCCCCAAGATTTAACGGTAGAATTTTGGTTCCAAAAAAATGACGTTCTCAACCATCCCAATGCCAAAAACTATTTTCAACCCAAAGCAGGCCTTAAGCGGTTTGCTTCCGTTGATGAAGGAGATGATTCAAAAAAATCTTTCAAGCGATTGCACCGATGGCGTTATTCACCAACAGCTTGTTACGGCAATAACGAAGTTCACTTGCACCCTTACAAACTTCGCCGGCTTTCTGTTGCAGAAACACTGGCTATTCAGTCACTGCCCAAAGAGTTTGCACTGCCGACTAAGATGACGTTGACTAATATGTTTAAAACTGTTGGCAATGGGGTTCCTTATTTGGCTGCCCAAGGTATTGCCAAAACAATTTTACAGTTTTTATCTCACTAAAAAAACAGAAGATCCAGATACCCGACTTCGCAGATTTTGTCGGTATCTAAAACTATTTGTAGCGATAAGGGGCGCATTGCACACTCTATAATTATTAAAATTCCCAATTCCCAGACGTATGTCGTTTAACAGAGAAGTGTTATAATAAAGTGTTAAGGTTGAAAACCTATATTTTTTATTTGCCTGCAATTCGCCATGACCGTTAAACCCCGCCGCTATCACATCACTACTTTCGGATGCCAGATGAATAAAGCCGACTCGGAACGGATGGCCGGCATTCTGGAAAATATGGGCTTTGAGTTCTCGGAAGACCCGAACGAAGCTAGCTTGATTCTCTACAATACTTGCACAATTCGCGACAATGCCGAACAAAGAGTTTATTCTAACCTCGGAAGGCAAGCTCATCGCAAACGCCAAGAACCGGGTTTAACTTTAATTGTAGCTGGATGCGTCGCGCAGCAGGAAGGTGAAGCGCTGCTGCGGAGAGTGCCGGAATTAGACTTAGTAATGGGGCCACAACACGCTAACCGACTTGAAGATTTGCTGGAACAAGTTTTTGAGGGCAATCAAGTTGTGGCGACTGAAGCTGTTGAAATTATGGAGGATATTACTAAGCCGCGCCGCGACAGCAAGGTGACTGCTTGGGTGAATGTAATTTACGGCTGCAATGAACGCTGCACTTATTGTGTTGTCCCGAATGTTCGCGGGGTTGAACAGTCGCGAATGCCGGAGGCAATTCGCGCGGAAATGGAGGATTTGGGCCGTCAAGGTTACAAGGAAGTAACTTTGTTGGGGCAAAATATTGATGCTTACGGACGCGATTTGCCGGGAAGCAAACCGGACGGCAGCAACCAGCATACTTTGACGGATTTGCTTTATTTTTTGCAGGATGTGCCGGGAGTCGATCGCCTCAGATTTGCTACTAGCCACCCGCGCTATTTTACGGAAAGATTGATTAAGGCTTGTGCGGAATTACCGCAGGTTTGCGAACATTTTCACATTCCTTTTCAGTCGGGAGATAATGATATTTTGAAGGCGATGTCGCGGGGTTATACTCAGGAAAAATACCGCCGAATTATTGATACAATTCGCCGTTATATGCCGGATGCTTCGATTACTGCGGATGCGATTGTCGGTTTTCCTGGGGAGACGGAAGCGCAGTTTGAGAAGACTTTGAAGTTGATCGAAGACGTTGGTTTCGATTTGGTGAATACTGCGGCTTATTCGCCTCGCCCTGGGACGCCGGCGGCTTTGTGGGAAGATCAGTTGAGTGAGGAGGTGAAAGCCGATCGCCTGCAGCGGATCAATCATGTGGTGACAACAACGGCGATGGAACGATCGCAGCGCTATTTCGGACGTACTGAAGAGGTTTTGGTGGAAGTCCAGAATCTCAAAGATCCAACTCAGGTGATGGGGCGCACTCGCGGCAATCGTCTCACATTTTTTAAGGGTGATATTGCTGAATTGGCGGGGAAAATTGTGCGGGTTAAAATTACCGATATTCGCGCTTTTAGTTTGACGGGGGAAATGCTTTAAATAGCACCGGAATGAGATAGGGGACGGCTTACTGGTGAACTTTTCTAAGAAGATGTAATTTTTTTTACCGCAGAGAGCGCAGAGGACACAGAGGAAGAGTGGAAGGGAGGAGATAAGTAGTTTTAAAGCGGTTCGTATGTGCCTTCGTTGCGCTCTCTGCGTGTATATTTGTCAAAAAGTAGCGGGAGTATAGAAAAATGACAATGATGCGGATCGGGCTATTGTTCGGGGGGCGATCGGGCGAACACGAAGTCTCAATTAGTTCGGCGCGGGCGATCGCCCGTGCCCTCGCTGCTGACGAAAATGCCTCTAAATACGAAGTTCTGCCCTTTTACATCCAAAAAAACGGCCGCTGGCTGTCGGGAACATTACCTCAAGAAGTCTTAGCCACCGGAAAACCTCTGGAAATAGAGGAACAAACAGCACAAGACGACTCTCCCGCTGGACAGTTTCCTAATTTTAATGCTGTAGATGTTTGGTTCCCTGTTTTGCACGGGCCAAACGGCGAAGACGGTACGGTGCAAGGATTGCTGAAATTATTGCAAGTTCCTTTTGTCGGTTCGGGGGTTTTAGGTTCGGCGCTGGGAATGGATAAAATTGCCATGAAAATGGCTTTTGCTCACGCTGGTTTGCCGCAGGTAAAATACATCGCTGTTAACCGTTCGGAAATCTGGTCTAATCCTTGCGTTTTCCCCAAACTCTGTGATAAAATTGAAGCAGATTTGGGCTATCCTTGCTTTGTCAAACCAGCTAATTTGGGCTCGTCGGTGGGGATTTCTAAAGCTCGATCGCGCGCTGAGTTAGAAGCAGCCCTCGACAGCGCCGCTAGCTACGATCGGCGGATAATTGTCGAAGCGGGTGTGGTGGCTAGAGAATTAGAATGTGCAGTTTTAGGTAACGATAATCCCCAAGCTTCAACCGTGGGAGAAATTACTTTTCAAAGCGATTTCTACGACTACGAAACTAAATATACCCAGGGACAAGCCGACTGCTCAATCCCGGCAAAAGTCAGCGGTGCGATCGTCTCGCAAATCCAAGAAATGGCAGTGCAAGCATTTTTGGCTATAGACGCTGCCGGTTTGGCGCGAGTAGACTTTTTCTACATTGAATCAACCGGAGAAGTTTTGATTAATGAAATCAACACTTTTCCTGGATTTACATCTACCAGTATGTATCCGCAAATGTGGGCAGCCGACGGCATTTCTTTCCCTGAATTAGTAGACCGTTTAATTCAATTAGCTCTCGAACGCCACGGGGAAAAAGGTTGAATCGCGCGCTGCAAACCGCTGCCGTGTCAACCGAAAAAAAAATATTTTCGCAGGTAATATATCCATACCAGCGGAAACAATATAACATGGTTGTGGCAGGCAGTGCCTGCCCGCAGCCATATTTCCGCTGCAGGTCTAGCAACTGGGAATTTTTAGCAGGCTGGTATAAATGAAAAGCAACATAAAATGTTTAACTGAGAACGGCGAATAGCAGCGTCAATCTCACATCTTGCATCTCAAAATTTAACTCGGTTAACTTAGATGAGACGTTTCACTCAACTGTCGCATTGGTGGACTTACGGACTGGTATTTCCCCTAGCGGTACTCAACTGCTGGTTAGCCCTCCTAGTCTTTGAATATTTTCGCGCCCTGATTACAGTTTTGGTAGTGGCTACAGTGCTGTCTTTTTTGCTAGATTATCCCGTGCGCTTTCTGCACAGATACGGCTTGAAGCGCGATCGAGCAGTTTTGTCGGTATTGTTTTTGACTTTACTGCTATTGGTGGTTTTAGGTCTAACTCTGGCCCCGATTCTGCTAAACCAAATCACTGAACTCGCCACCCGACTGCCGACTTGGATAGTTTCTGGCACAGAACAGATTGAAGCATTCCACAATTGGGCAGAAAATCGCAATCTCCGCATTGATGTTAGCGGTTTGACTACCCAATTGAGCGATCGACTTTCATCTCAATTGCAGTCTCTCACTGGGGAAATTCTCAAATTTGGCTTGGGTGCTGCAGACAGTCTGTTGAATTTCCTCCTCACAATAGTCGTGACATTCTACTTGCTTTTGCACGGCGATCGCGTATGGGAAGGATTGTTTAAATGGTTTCCTTCCAAGCATAGCCTTCAATTGCGAGAGTTGCTGGCGCGCAGCTTCCACAACTACTTCGTCGGCCAAGCAACTTTGGCGGGCTTGATGGGACTGTCTATCACTGTTGCTTTTTTAATTTTACGAGTTCCCTTCGGATTGCTGTTCGGTTTGGGTGTGGGTGTAATGACTATGATTCCCTTCGGGGCACCTTTCAGTATTTGCATTGTTAGTTTGCTGATCACATTAAACAACTTTTGGCTCGGCGTCACAGTTTTAGCTGTCGCTACAGTAATTGAGCAAATAATTGAAAGCGGGGTTGCTCCTCGGTTATTAGGCGGTTTTATCGGTCTCAATCCTGTGTGGATTTTAGTGGCGCTGCTGGTGGGGGTTAAAGTGGCAGGAGTAGCAGGTTTGTTAGTGGCTGTGCCGATGGCTGGTTTTATTAAGAATACTGTTGATGTTTTGGAAAGTTCGAGGAACAAGTCGAGGGAAATTGATTCGGTTAGTTCCATTGAACCTATGGAGCAATAAAATTAATCCATCGGTTCAAATTTTAGATTTGAAGATAGTTTTTGCAGGCTATTTTGACCGAAAGCATCCAGGATACAAGCCCCCGAATTTATCCGTGGGGTCAATGCTTCAATTCTTTAATCTAAAATCTAAAATCTCAAATCGATTGACTTAGGTTTAGTTGGTACTTTAGCTTGAGGCTTTATATCAAATCCGGTAGCATCGTCCTGTATTCCTCTCTGTATTCTCTCCCTCTGCGTTCTCTGCGCCCTCTGCGGTTAAATCATTCCGATACAACCGGAAACGATATTACAGGTTTTTTACTTCCTGCTGTAGGGTGAGGCTTTCCGGTGCTTTAGCTGCTATCCTTCCTGGATGCAGGCGGGCTCAAAAACTCCGTTTCTACGTTAACGTCGATCGCTCACAACGAAGATTTTGCGTAGAAACCTGGTTTTTTTGAGTGCAAGATAGTTGTTGACCAAGAAATTCTTGATGGTACCCGCCACGTGATTGATCCGTGGAATCAATCCAAAATCTAAAATCTCAAATCCTCAAGCCCCCGAATTTATCTCGCGCAAGTCAATCCAAAATCTAAAATCTAAAATCTAAAATCGCATGACTTCGGATATCAATCCTATGAACAGTTCGCGGGAAATGCGGAATATGCGAGCTGGCTACCGTAGTTTATATTATCGCACTCAGACAGCAATTCGCCAGTGCCGACCCAGTTCGATCGCACTCAAAAGCTCGAATCCACAAACAATTTGCCTACGACTGTCCGGTTTCTACCCCAGCTTGTAGGGTAAACCCCACCAGTCAAGCAGATATCATAAATGCTTGAATAAAAATTAAAGAACCTTTAGTTCTAATTTAATTACAGTAGGTGCTAAAAATGCAAAATCCTAATTATAACTTTCCCTCTAACTCCCACCAACTCAATACTATGTCAACTAAAAATATGCCTGCTACAACTGTGCGTTCTCGCCGTTCTTCTTTGCCGAAAAAACTGGCTTTTTTATCTCTCATTTTGCTCGGTTCCACCGCAACTGTTGGGTGCAACGCCCTAACTTCTCAAGTTCCTGGAAGTTCTAACGCCATTCAAGCTGAACCTTCAACTACAGCGCCAATCTCAGCATTGCCTGCCAATATACTGCCCTCTCAAGACTCTAATTTTGTCACTAAAGTTGTGCAGGAAGTCGGCCCGGCAGTGGTGCGGATCAATTCGTCTCGCACGGTGACAAACCAAGTTCCAGATGAGATACCCGAGCAATTCCGCCGCTTCTTCGGTTCAGACTCTCCCATTCAACCGGGAAATCGGGTAGAACGGGGTTCCGGTTCGGGCTTTATTTTTGGTTCTGATGGCCGCATTTTGACTAACGCTCACGTCGTTAACGGGGCGGATACGGTGACGGTAAAACTGAAGGATGGCCGCGAATTTGTCGGCAAAGTTTTAGGCGTAGATACAGTTACTGATGTGGCTGTTGTTAAAATAGAAGCTAACAATTTGCCTGTGGTGAGTTTGGGCAAATCTGAAGAGTTACAGCCCGGAGAATGGGCGATCGCGATCGGCAATCCCCTCGGTTTGGACAATACTGTGACTGTGGGAATTATTAGCGCTACAGGCCGTTCTAGCGCCGATGTCGGTGTTCCCGACAAGCGCGTCAGCTTTATTCAAACCGACGCTGCGATCAATCCCGGCAATTCTGGTGGGCCGCTGCTGAACCAGCGCGGTCAAGTTATCGGCATGAATACGGCGATTATTCAAGGCGCTCAAGGATTGGGTTTTGCTATTCCGATCGATCGAGCACAACAAATTGCCAATCAATTAGTAACAGCAGGAAAAGCAGAACATCCTTATCTCGGCGTTCGGATGTTGAGCATTACTCCCGAAATCAAGAAAGAATTTAATCAAAATCCCAACACCAAATTGAGGCTGACTGAAGATAAAGGTGTGTTAGTTTTGGGAGTTGCGAAAAATTCTCCGGCGGCACAAGCTGGAGTTCGTCTTGCCGATGTGATCAAGAAAATCAACGGTACAGAAGTAACTGATGCTGGCAGCGTACAGCAAATTGTCGAGAAAAGTACAGTGGGCAGCGATCTGCAGCTTGAATTAAGCCGCGGCGGACAACCTGTTACTGTGGCGGTGAAAGCGGGTGCTTTTCCAGCGGACCAGCAGCGGTAGAATTGTTGATTGCAACTCATATGTTGCACCATTCTCAATTAGCCTTTTAGGAACAGGCTTTTCGGCCTGTTCCACAAGAAAATTTATCTTTTGTGGAAC
>NZ_JAUBTS010000058.1:25227-49110 GCF_036705105.1 Microcoleus sp. B9-D4 | reverse complement strand
ATCGCTTTAAATTTAGTTCCCGTACCCGCTCTTAACATTTCTTTACTTACTTTGGTTTTTTTATGCCGACCTACTTATCTTCTTTAAAGAATACATCCTTCACCCAATGTAACTGATTTTCTATAAGCCAATGCCCGCGAATTTTTGAGGCAAATATTTCGGCAGGTACTGATAAGCTGCTGATGTAATAGGCAAGGTGCTCATAATCTTTTTTACCACGAGTACCGCTTATTTCGACTTTAATTAAACTGGTAATTTTACTCCATTTTGATTTCTCAAAACTCTGGGATACCATAGGGGGAATATCAAAGACAGATACCTTTCTCACTATGTTACGACCATGACTAATATCTACCGATTGGGATTGACTTTTGGGTGTTTCATTTGCCGTAATTTTTACTGCGTGTTTCAACAAGTTTTTTTGATTGCCTTTAAGGGCGATAATATAATCATTTTGAGACTGATTAATTAGAGTAATTGTCTCTTTTTGACAGTGCAAAGCGTCTAAAGTAAATACTTGCCCGCTTAGAGGATAATTCCTTACTAGCTCTTGCACCTGTCCAATTTATGAAGTTTTTTTGTACTGAAAATTTTGTAGTTTGAGAACCTAACCACTTGTCTGACTAAATAAAGACACAATTTACACAAAGTTTTGAGAACTATTGTCGGAGTTCTTGCAAGTGGTTCTGAGAGATTTACCATCAATTGATACCCAATCAGTCAAGTCGTTTGGAGTGGCAAACTGGCTAGCCCATTGATTAAATGATTCTACTAAATCCGAGGTATTCACAAGCATCATTGCCCGTCTAATAGTAGAATAAGATGGTATTCGATACCTGGTGAGATGAAAAGTTTTAACTATCAGTTTTTGGTTAGACTTACCAAAGGTTTCTATATCTCTATATCCTAAATAACCGAACATTAGTCCCAAAACAACCTATAGTAATATCAGCCATAAGGGATGTCTTTTTCCTGACATTTTTCGTGGGTCATTGACTTTTTTCAGAAATGGGATTAGAGTCAGCATATATATTTCTTGTTCAGCGATCGTTGAAAATCTTATCAGATAGCGCGATCGCTTTTACTTTTGCAGATCGGATCCGAGAATGAAACAGCCCTGCCCTTAGCCTTACTGTCCTTCTTTAGTCCTACCCCTTTGGGGCATTCTTTCTGTGCTTGCTTGAAGTAGTCCAAAATCCGCTCATACCCAATAAGGTAGTCAGCGGATGTGCTGAGGGTGACTGAATTAGATTTTTCGCTCATCTTTCGCTCAATTCTCCATAGTGCTGAGTCGCCTACTGTGTAAAGAATACAGCAGCCTGCTCAGTTTTCGCTCAGACGCAAAACAGGTTGTCTAGATTGAGCGAAAAAATGGGCTAGGATGGCGGAAAGTGGTAGAATAGTTCCGAGAGCTTAATTCAAATCCTGTCATCCCGATTATAAAATTAAATTGGATATGCCCCAGCCAGTGAGTGTGTTTTGGGCGATCGTCTGGCTGTGTAGATTTGTGGTACGCATAAATTAGTCGATCGGGCGATTCCCTACGGGATAGCGGTGCTTCACGGGCGTGTTAATTTGCCTTTGGTAAAAAATAAACTCTAGCGACTGTTTTGGCAGACGGAATTATAGAATAAAACGTAAACAATCAGAGCAGCAGTAGAGACTAGAGAACAAGTCTTTGCCTTCTCCCTCTGTGATGATTTGGGACTGTGTTTAATCACAGGTACTTGCTCAATGCTGAGAACTTTGACCAAGGTTTAAAACCGGAGGCAAGTATAAATACTGCAATAATTCTTAAATACAAGTTCATTAAGATTTACATCTTGAGATATATGAATTAATAGCTGAATGAGCTTATAATAAAAGCTAATTCTTAGCGGGTCTAAAATTAACCCGAAAACCGGAGGATATTCCAATGCAAATAAGTGGCAAAGCCTTCGGCTCATGCTCTCGCTGCGAAACAGTACCCGAAAAAATAGAGGGCAGGGGAGGTCTGTACCTGTGGTTTCCAGTATCGCACACGCTGACCAAGGTTATTTCGGCACTGGCTAAGGCTAAACTTGAATTCAAGCTTTTAGAAGAGAGCAAGTGTTTGTACATTATGCTTGAGGGAATAGCCAAAGAAAAGTTTAACGCCCTAGCATCATCGGTGCTGACAAATCAAGAGTTGAAAGAGACAAAAGTTTTGTGGATGTCCGAAGTTGAACAGCCAAAACTTAGCGATTTTTATCGCAGCACTTCCTTAGACAGTTTTATTAATTTGAGTAACTCTGATTGGCTGTTAGATTTATTGTCCGAAGAACGAATTACTACACATTTTCAGCCCATTGTTTATACCTCAGATACTTCTAAAATTTTTGCCCACGAAGCGCTACTCCGAGGAATTGACGAGCAAGGAAACTTAATTTATCCGGGTCGGATTTTTGCCCAAGCTGAATCAGCAGGTCTAATTTTTCAACTAGATGTTTTAGCCCGGACTCGCGCTATCCGCGAAGCCCATGTGTACAATATCAAAGAACTACTTTTTATTAATTTTTCTCCGACTTCAGTTTACGATCCCGCTACGTGCCTGCGAAGAACAGTACAGGCTATCGATGAAGCGGGAATTCCTCACAGCAATATTGTTTTTGAAGTAGCGGAATCTCAGCACCCTCCTGATCTCGATCACTTGATTAATATTCTGAGGTTTTACCGAGAGGCGGGATTTTTAATTGCCCTGGACGATTTCGGCAGCGGTTCTTCTAATTTAAATTTGATGCACCAATTGCGTCCAGATTTTATTAAGTTGGATATGCAATTGATTCGCAACGTCGATCAAGATTATTATAAGGCCCTAATTACGGAAAAGATGTTAGAAATTGCCGCTCAATTAGAAATTAAAACTGTTGCTGAAGGTGTGGAAACTTTGGAGGAGTTTGAGTGGGTGCGGGAACGGGGAGCAACTTTTGTGCAAGGTTATTTGATTGCTAAGCCGACTTCTCCGCCGATCGCAGTTACCAGCTATATTGGTGCTGAACCAGTACCTATTTCTGCGTGAACTAACCCGACTGTCAACGGATTACCGTTAGACCGCAGGCTTGCTCGTTCCCCGGCTCTGCCTGGGAACGCATATCGGGAGGCTCTGCCTCCATTAAAATAAGACAACTATTTGGAGGCCGAGCCTCCGGATTTTCATTACCAGGCAGAGCCTGGTAACGAGAAGAAATGGTTTTCAGTTGCGATTTGACGCTACATTTGCTCGTTTTGCTCGTTCCCCGGCTCTGCCTGGGAACGCATATCGGGAGGCTCTGCCTCCATTAAAATGAGACAAAAATTTGGAGGCAGAGCCTCCGAATCTTCATTACCAGGCAGAGCCTGGTAACGAGAATTACTAACACTTTAAACGCTCAAATTGCGCCGCAGAAAGCTTTCTAAAGATTCCATTCTCATGCCGTAGATTGATTCCAAGTTTTGCACTTCTTCGGGAGTGCAGAAATACTCATTACCCAGCAATACCCGCAAAGTTCCTAAGTCTTTTTGAGCTTGAGGATTCAATAAACCCAACGCATTTCTCACACCGTCAAACACAACCAGCGGCGGGTTGATTACCATCGGTTCGCGCTTGAATAAGCGTGCAAAAATGCGGGGAATATCGTCTCTTGTCAGCACATCCGGGCCACCGACTCGCAGAATTTGGTTGCGGGCGCCTTCGACTGTGGGCGAGTCTGCTGCAATCTTTGCTAAGTCGTCGGTACTGACAACAGATGTGCGGTTTTTGCCGTCGCCAATCAGCAGGTAAAGTCCGGTTTCTCGAAATCTTTCTGCTAGGGGTAGCAAGCTGGAAGCAAAACCTGCAGGCCGCAAGATTGTATAATTCAAGCCGCTGTTTTGCAGGTATTTTTCAACTTCTCGCTTGGCTTTGAATACTGCGGAATCTTCGTATCCTCGATCGACTCCCAGTACCGAAACAAAGACAAAGTGCTGCACTCCGGCTTCTTTGGCGCAGTCGATCAATTCTATGTTAGCGCGGTAGTGTACTGCTTGAACGTCGCCGCCGGTGCCGTGGCTGCTGATGATGTACTGCACTCCTTGGCAGGCTTTTTTAATATCTTTGTCTTGTTTTAAGTCGCCGATAAAAATCTCGGCGCCTCGGTTTTCTAGTTCAGAGTAGCGAGATGCGAGGCGAACGAATGCGCGGACAGGCTTTTCTTGCTGTCTGATTTCTCGTACAATTCGGCGGCCTAGTGCGCCTGTTGCTCCGGTTACTAAGAACATAATTTTTGGTTGTTGGTTGTTACTTACATCTTGCACTTTTCTCAAGAACAGGTAAGATGCCTGTACCACAAAGAGTTAATTTTATTGTGGTGTGGGCATCCTGCCCGCCCATCCCAGGCTTATTGAGAATGGGGCAAGATGTCAATTGTTATTAACCTTATAACTTATAAATCAAATTTCGACAATTACGGGGGCGTGGTCGCTGGGTTTGATTAATTTTCTAGGAGCAATGTCTATTGTACAGTTTTTTGCTTGTTCGTACAGGGGAAAGCTGAGATAATGGTGGTCTATTCTCCAGCCGTTGTTGCGGGGAAATGCGGCGGCGCGGTAGTCCCACCAGCTATAATGGCCGCCTTCTGATGTGAATTTGCGAAAGGGGTCGTTTAATCCTAATTCTATGATTTCTGTTAGTGCGAGGCGCTCGGCGACAGACAAGCCGACGGAGTTAGCATTGGCTTTGGGATTGTGGATATCTCGATCGTCCGGGACGATGTTGAAGTCGCCGCAAATGCACAAGTTGGGGGATTTATCTAGTGCTATTTTGAGGTATTCTTGCAGCAGTTTGAGCCACTTTAGCTTGTACTCATATTTCTCGCTGCCAACTTCGGAACCGTTGGGAACGTATACGCAAATAATGCAAATATCGTCTATAACCCCGGCTATTAGGCGTTTTTGTTCGTCAAAAATACCTGTGGTTTCGTCGCCGAGAAGGGGGGCAAATCCGATGCTGATTTGCGTTAGGGGCGATCGGCTAAAAATGGCGACACCGTTGTAGGATTTTTGACCGGAAATGTAGCAGTTGTAGCCGAGGTTGGTGAAGGGTTCTAGGGGGAAGTCTTTGTCTGTAACTTTGGTTTCTTGGAGGCAGAGAACGTCTGGGGAGTTTGTTTGCAACCAGCTAGTAACGTGTTCTATGCGGGTGCGGATTGAGTTGACGTTCCAGGTGGCGATTTTCATTTTTTGTTGGTTATATACTCTCTGATTACTGGCGCGATCGTAAAGTTCGATCGCCCGTTTTGTTGTACTGTTTCAACTAATGACCGTCGTCCTAAAGATTGCATGACATTTAATAGTTCTGCCCTTGATAGTTGCAGGTTTTCTGGTATTTTTGAGATGTCTGCTGGTTCGATCGTGCTTGCCAAGAGATAACTTGTTGTTCGGATGCGGTTAGGCGATCGCACTGCGGGTGCAGGAGTGATTCTAAGTCACCTAAAAATAGGGTATCATAGGAGACGAATTCGGAAACGCTGTGGCCGAATAAGTCTTGAATCTATGACTTTTTTGATAGCAACCAGCTAAATGTGACTTTTTATGGTTTAGCTGGGATGCAAAAAACTACTAAATAGGACTTTATCTGGCTTGACAACCTCTAGTATTTGGACAATACTTTATACTTAGACAGTAAAAGGTTATGCTAAGCGCTAGTTGTATCTACCTGTTATGACACAACCGAATATTTTGGAACTCGCGAAGCAGGGAGATGCAAAGGCGATCGCGCTTCTGCTGAACCGCCAGCTACAAGCCAAGGGCATCACCGCCGCAGCTTCCCTTAAGGATGGTTGTTTACAGGTGATGCTGGAATCGGCAGAAGCGCCTAGTCAGCAAGTCTTGGCCCCGTGGGTGAGTAAGTCGATCGCTGGTTTGGGGGCTGCATCAATTGAGAAAGTCAAGGTTTACGGGCGACAGACGGGCGCAAAGGTGCCGGCGTGGAGTCAAGAGTTTGAAGTGGCGGGGCCAAATTTGCCTGTTGCAAATGTCACAGAGGGGCGGGCAAGTTCTAGTGATAATACGGAGTCAAATCAGCTTAGTTTGAAGGAACGGGCTAAGCTGGGGGATGTGGAGGCGATCGCCAGTCTGTTAAATCTTCCGTTACAGAATAAGGGGATTAGTGCGACTGCGAGTTTGCAAGATGGTTGTTTACAGGTGATGCTGGAGGGCGATCGGGTTCCTGATGAGGAGGCTTCTATCAGGATTGTCCGCAGGGAGTTGACGAATTTGAAGGCGGGGGCGATCGCTTCTGTGAAGGTTTACGGGCAGCAGGTGGGTGAGGATTTCCCGGCTTGGAATCGAGAGTTTGAGATAGCGACGGAGGTTGATTCTCTAGAAGGCAAAATAGAAGTCATAGCCTCTCAATCAGCTTTGTCTAAACCAAGCATTAGAAAAAAATCTTTACCTAAAGTTTCCAAAACTATCCCCTTATATCAGGCAAACCCTCAAAACCAAAATCTCTTCCTTAAAGTAGGGGTAGCAGTCGGTGTATTATTGATTGTCGGTTCAGGGATATCTATAGTATTCTTTAGATTTAAACAAGAGCAGACCATTAATAAAGCGAAAATATTGATAGTTCAAGCAATGGAATCGGAGAGAGGTTCTAGTATAGAGATACTAACAAAATCTGAACAACAATTGCAGGAAGCGATTGTTTTATTAACAACAATTAATGATTTTCCTGGTTCTGTTTACCCAAAAGCTCAATCTGAACTAGCTACAACTCGGACTCGTTTGCAGGTTGTACAGGCGATTGCTAAAGCTCAAGCATTAATAGTGAAATCCGAAAATAGTGAAGGTGCTTCTGATATTAATGTGCTGAAAAATTCAGAAAAAAACTTGCAAGAAGCATTAGCAATTTTGGGGAGACTCACAAATGTGGATGGTTCTCTGTCCCCTCAAATCCAATCTGAACTAGATATAACTAGGAATGTTTTGGAAAAAGTTACTAAGAAAATCAAAGAAGTTGAGGAAATTCAGACAGCAGAGAAAACGCTTATCGATCAATTCTCTGGAGTTCAGTCTCGGTTAGATGTGGGGATGAATTACCGAGACTATAGCGAGCAACTGAGAGAATTAAAAGTCTCCATAGATAAATTTGCACGGCTGGCTGGCAGCAACAGTTCTCCTGTTTATGCTAAATTGGTAGAAGCATTTAAGCACTATGATTTTGCCCTTGATGTCTGGCAATACTATATAGAGTCTGATGAAAAATACAATTTATTTCCTGCAACTTCGACAACTGGAACGGTGCTAGTTGAAGAATATCAAGTTCCAACAGACGATATTTTGGGTACTCCTTACATTTCTTTAAATAGGGCTCTTTCTAAAATTTGGAGTCGAGCCGACAGCCAAATTAAAGAAGCTCAACAGCCGGAAAAATCAAAGCCAAAGGAGGTAACAAAAGAGACTCAACAACAAATCTGAGACTGTATTATTTCCTTAATCAGTGACCAATGCAAATATTGAATAAGTTAAGATGTCTGACCAAAGCTCAAGAACTACCGAACACCTAGACTACCCATTCCTATTAGTCACACACATGGTCTGTGCGGATCAGCAGATTCATAGTGAAGAGTCGAAAGCACTACGCGGACTAGCAACGCAGATCAGCGCTTCTCAACGCACTCTCGCTGAGATGGAAAAAATTCTTGCTCAAGAGGAAAACCAGCTTTCTGTAGAGGATTTAGCTCAGAAAGTGTCGCCCGGTGAGCAAAGTGAGGCCATGTCGCAAATGTTGGCGATCGCCTATGTTGACGGTTTCTGCTCAGCATTAGAGCGTCAGATGGCCGAACAAGTAGCACGGATTTGGAACTGGCCACCGGGAGAAGTACAGCGACAGTTGGCAGAAGTTGGAGCCTTCACTGATACCCGATTCATAGGCGAACACAACCAACAACAGAAAGTCTCTTTCGGTGCGCGTTTCCTTAAAGGGGCTGATTCTCTCCTTTCACGGGCATTGGTGGATAATGTAGCAAAGCTCACTGGGAGTGAGCAAAAAGTTGAACAAATACGACGGGAAATCCTGTTAACTGGGCCAGAATATGATGAGGCGATTCGTCAGTGTGCAGTCATCGCGGATGAAGATTACAAATTTGCAGAATTGGCACTTAAAAGCACTTTATCAGCACTTAAAAAATTGGACAAAAATATTCAAGTTGCTATCGAAGACATCAAACATAAAACAGGTGGTAAAGGTCAAGCTACCACAGCTAAGGAAGTCGCCAAGCAACTTGAGGATACTAGAAATGATCTAAGTGCCGAAATTATCAAAGAAATTGAGAGTGTACGGGAGTCACTTCGTGCCAAGGAACGCGCTCTCAATCATTTCAGCATCACCTTTATGGGCAGAACTAAGGCAGGAAAAAGCACTCTTCACGCCATCGTTACAGATGATGGGTGGGATGCGATCGGTGTAGGCAAGCAACGCACAACTCGGTTTAATCGGGTGTACGAGTGGAAGAATATCCGCATCATTGATACTCCTGGGATTGGCGCTTCCGGTGGTCAAAGTGATGAAGAAATTGCTAAAAGTATTATCGACGAGTCAGATGTGATTTGTTATGTGGTGACAAATGACAGTATCCAAGAGAGTGAGTTTGGTTTCTTGCGGCTATTAAAGGTAAAAGCCAAGCCATTAATTATTTTACTGAATGTCAAGAACAACCTGCGCGATCCTCGACGGTTGGAGCATTTCTTACAGAACCCTGATAAACTGTTTGAAATGGATGGTCAAAGCGGTATTGGTGGGCACATTCAACGTATCCGCCGGTACGCTAAACAGCATTATGCTAATGACTACTTCGATATTATTCCTGTGATGTTGCTGGCGGCGCAGCTTTCCCGCGAACCAGAACACGTCAAGAAGAAACAGGAGCTTTTTAAGGCAAGTCGGATGCAGAAATTTCTGGAGTCAATCCGTGTATCTCTGGTTAATCATGGGGCAATTCGTCGCTCTCAAACTCTGCTTGGTTCTACCGTAGGTGCAATTGATCATCCTAATAAATGGGTGAATCAACAAGCTTTAGTCTATGAAAAATTGACAGGAACTCTGAAAAATAAGCGCGAGGGAATCCAAAAAGACCTCCGAAAAGCAGCTAAGGACGCTAAAGACTCTTTAGTTCAACAAATTGATAGTATTTTTCAAGATACTATCAATGCTATACCATCCTTTGCAGAAGATCATTGGAACTCTAAAGAAATTGCGATAAAGGTGGGATGGCAACAAAAATTAAAAGCACTTCGATTTGAAGAACGCTTAAAAATAGCTTATCAAGAGGCGAGCAAAAATTTTAATAAGGAAGTTCAGGAAGCTCTGGAGGAAATAGGAAATGAATTACAGCTAATATCTCAGCTTAGCAGCAGCGATTTCAGCTTTACTGAGCAGGATTCAAACAATTTGCGAGATTTTGTGCGAATTGGTAGCAGTCTGCTCTTGATAGCTTCTGCTATTATAACGTTCTTCGCCCCTCCTATTGGTCTCGCTATCGGCATCGTAAGTGCTGTGGTTAGCGGGATTGTTGGAATGTTTAAATCCCAAGATGAAAAGCGACGCGAAGCTGTTATAAATATATCTACTTCATTGGAAAGTCAGCTCAACACTCATCGGCAAAGAACTCTACAGCAGGCTAAGGGGGACTTTGGCAAGTATTCTGATTCTGTAACCAGGAATATCAACATCTATTTTGAAGAATTGATTGCAGGGCTAGAGGCGATCGCCACTGAGCTTGAAAAAGCAAAAAACAGGTTATCAGGTACAGCAAATTATCTAAATCGTGCTTATGCTAAGCGAATTATTGACTGGTGTGTTGAAGAAAATGAAACTCTCACAGATGAGCGGATCAACGAAACCATTGCCAAAGTTCAGCGAGATTTCGGGCGTAGTAAAATGAAAATTGTTACCAAATCCCAAGTTCAGCTACTAAAATCCCTAGAGGATATTCAACACATCCTTCAAGAGGATATTTCCTTTAGCCTCAAATCTACTAAAAAGGACTAAACTATCATGACTCAGAACAACCCCAACTTTAAAGCGGCTGATGTCGGTGCTTATTTCAAGAAAACGCTAGTAAAATTTGACAATTTGCTGGCTCAGGGAAACACAGCCGAACTAACAGCGATTCGCCAAAAAGTGCGCGATGAGTTAAAAGAGTATCGAGAACAGGGAATTGTCGGCGTAGCTTTTGTGGGGCAGTACAGTGCAGGCAAATCAACTATTATCTCTGGCATGACAGGACGACGCGATATCCGTATTGATGCTGATATTGCTACTGATAAAACTACCAATTATGACTGGAACGGGATCAAGCTAATTGATACGCCTGGACTTTTTACAGACCGCCAAGATCACGATGAAACTACTTATGAAGCGATCAACAAATCAGACTTGCTGGTTTTCTGCCTCACCTATATGCTCTTTGACTCACTGACAGCAGAGAATTTCAAGAAATTAGCCTATGAAAAAGGCTATCGCTGGAAAATGATGCTGGTTATTAATAAAATGTCTGATGAAGCAGGAGAAGAAGAGCAAAAAATTGTCAACTACCGCCAAAGTCTTGCCGATGCACTGAAGCCTTACAGTCTTGATGAATTTCCTATCTGCTTTATCGATGCCAAAGACTACTGTGAAGGCATTGATTCTAACGATGATTTTCTGAGGGAAATCAGCCGATTTCCAACTTTTATTGAGGCGCTCAATCAGTTTATAGAGCGTCGTGGCTCTCTTGCTCGTTTTGATACACCAGTCCGAATTGCCCTTAGCTGTGTTGATGATGCTCAGTTGAGCTTTACTCGCAACTCTAGCGAAGATTCTACTTTTTTTGAAGTGCTAACACGGTTATCTCGCACCGTGCGTAAAGAGCGCGATCGCCTGCGAACCAAGGTTAAAAATATAGCCCTGGAGATGTCTTCAGGAGTTGCTAGCGAAGGTAACACTCTTGCCGCAGCAGTAGGTAGCGATCCGAACTTTGAAAGGCTTAATAAACAAACTGAACTCAACGTGCAGAAGCACTATGAGAAAGCAGAAACCAAACTGCAAGAAGCTGTTAATGTAGCAGTTGACGATATCCAGCAGGAAGTTGAAAAAGTTCTAGAAGGTGATCTAGTCAATAGTTTTGTTGCTTGCCTAGATAAAAATCAAAATATATCAGCCCAAAATCCTGGTTCTGGTATGGATGTGGAGCGACTTAAAGACCAAGTTAACTGGTTTAAAAAAATTGGTGAGACGGCCGGAGTGGAGCTGACTAATTTGGCAACGAGGGGTTTTGCACAGACCGCTGGACAAGGCTTTCTACGTTCTAGAGATGTAGTAGGAAGCGGTCTACATCAAGGTGTTGTGGCTGTGGGAAAATTTGTCGGCTTTAAGTTTAAGCCTTGGCAGGCGGTTGGTATGGCCAAAAACATCGGCAATGCTGCTAAATTCCTGGGGCCGGCTCTAGCACTTGTTTCAGTAGGAGTAGATATTTTACAAATGCAACAGGAACATCAGCGAGAAAGGCAAATGTCTGATGTCCGTCGTGATATTACCAGTCAGTTTCAATCAATAGCAAAAGACTTGGAAAATCAAATTGAAATACAGCTATTTGAATTTGAGCAACAGGTTTACGGAGAGATTGAGAAGAAAATTGCAGCCGCTCGTCAGGAGGGAGAGGAAGCGATTTCTGCTTCTAATACTTGGGTAAAACAACTGGCAGACATCCGTAAGGATTTTGATGTGATTATCCAGTCCATCACGAAGGCTACAGCTAATCCGAATACTTGAAGCTGAAAAAGCCCGATCGCCCTCATCTCCCAACTTGTCCCAAAGCGCGTGAAGCGCAGCTATCCCGTAGGGAATCGCCCCTACATGAATTATTCAAACTAACTCCGACACACTCAGCCGCCCTTCTACGGGTTCATACTCATCGTAACTGCTCACTGCAGCGCAGTTGCAGTGAGCAGTTACGCATATTTTGGGTTAAAGTTAAGATGCCTTTACCCTGAATCTAAAATCTAAAATCTAAAATCTAAAATCTAAAATCGTATGACTGATTATAAAGGCGATCGACAAACTAGCAATTTAGTACCTATTCACCAACAAATCAATTGGCTTCAGAAACAGCCAGACGGCATCCTATTTCAACAAAACTCCGGCCCCAACTGCATCGCCGTAAAAAAAATAAACTCAGTCCTCTTACTTGTTTTAGCAGACAGAGAAACCTTAATCACAAATGTAGCTCAATCAATCCTAGACCTCAACAATCCACTAAATTTAATCTTTCCCTATTCCAGAGCCGTGCTGCTAGCATTAGTCTGGAAAACTCACCCCAAAAAAATCTATGTAATCGGATTTGGTGGCGGCAGCCTCCCCAGATTTTTTCACCATTATTTCGCTAACGCGATAGTCGAATGTACAGATATTGACCAAAAAGTAGTCGAAGTAGCTCAAAAATTTTTTGGCATTCAATTCGACGACAGACTCAAAGTAGCCATTCAAGACGGGCGCGAATATCTAGCCCAACAAGATTCCACAGTAACAAACGATATAATTATCGTGGATGCTGGTTTTGGCAGCGGCTATATGCCCTATAAATTGGTGACACAAGAATTTTACCAACTCTGCAAAACTCACTTGTCAAGCGCAGGTGTTCTAGTTGTCCACCTGTTCCACAAACAAGAGTTTAATGCGGTAGCGGTGAAAACAATTCAAACTGTATTCGCACAAGTTTATATATGCAATTTAGAAACCGGCAACAGCATTGTCATTGCGACTAATGCTCCCGATTTAGCTAAAAATGAAATTTTCTTTAAAGCCGAACTTATTCAAGATTTCCACAATTTAGGATTTTCCTTAATAGAAATGTCGCTCCAGCTAAAAAAAGTAGCCCAATTGCCGGAATGGGTGAAAATTTGGGAAACGCTGCCAATTTTTACAGATGCTGAAATACCCGCCGGATATTTTGACTGATAAATATACACAATTAGGGCTGTTAACGGCATCCGACAAAAAACTCTAATTGTTGGGTGCTTATGGGGGCACCATCGGGCTGTAGAGTCTTTAGGGGCGCACCATCGCTATGTCTGTAGCAAATCCCAATCAGTCAACAGTTGATACTACGAAACATCGCTCTAAAAAATACTTGACAGTGAAAATCTGGCGGTGTATTATAGAAGTAGTGCAAACAAGTAAAAATATGAGACTAAAAAGTTGGGAGTCTCCTCGCAGCGAGGGTAGAAACTCCAAAGGTAAAGGCGGCTCAGCCAGGGCTCGGCAACTCAAAAAGCAACAGCAAACTCTGCGAAAACAGTTAAAAGCTCAACACGATCGACCAAACGATCAACAAAACCACCAACCAAACCACCCACAAAACCATCAAGGGAAGGAAACCCATAATTCCTTCCCTTTTTTTGTATCTTTCCGCTGCTCAATCCCGCTGAATATTCGGACAAATCGTGCTAGTAATGCTCGCCTGAGAGGGTTCCTCTTGCCAGCAGTTGAGAATGCCTTGCAACTCCCCCTTCAAAGTTTCTAAGGCTGCAATTTGCACCGAAATTTCCTCTACCTTAGCCGTTAGATGCTGCTTCGCTTCAGAGCAAGGCAACTCTCCCCGATCGCGAACTTGTAAAATATCCTTAATTTCCTGAAGGCTCAAACCCAGAGCCTGAGAGCGTTTAATAAACGCCAACCTGTTGAATACGGTTTCGCCAAACAAGCGATAACCCGCAGGCGATCGCTTTACCGCAGGAGACAGCAAGCCCATCTCCTCATAGTAACGAACAGTTTTCACCGACAAACCACTACAGGCAGCTACAGAGCCAATTTTGTACAGTTTCTCGGCAACAGAAATATTCATAAACCAAGCATCCAAGATCGAAAGACTTTCTTGCCCTATCTTTTGGTGCCTCAGATCCAGGGAGTCGATCGGCACATCGCCCAGTCAGCATTGCCCAGTAATCTTAATAAGGAGGATTTTTTTTAGACACATTAAGCACAGGCAACTGAGGTCTAGAAGACTGAGGAGGAAGATAGTATTCGGGAGCTGGTGCGGGTTGTTCGGCTCCAGAGCGGTAAAATTGCCACCAACGGAGAGCCATCGCCACCCCAGCGGTGCCAAGCCCAAAAGCCAATAAAGAGCCACTCGCACCCATGCTGCCGATGGCGGCATCGACAACGCCCACTGTTACAACAAAACTGGTAATTGGCTCTTTACGGTAAGCTGACCTCAAAAGTCGCGTCCACGAAGCATTCATTTGGTTTTACTCTGTTCTATATTTATTTACAATCTCTAAAACTTAGAGTTGGCGGAACGATCGGGATTTCTAGCTCAAAGACTAGCTTCACCTAAATTAATCTTCTCGCCTGTGGGGAATTGTACGGGAGCGAGGCAAAATTGCCAAGCTTGTCAAATCAAAATTCCACCCCATATATACCTCCAAAAGCCAGCTATTGCATTCGGGAACAGAACTCTCTCGGCAGAGAAGTCGCTGGGCTTGTTTCTAATTAATATTTTAATCAATTCCCGAATTTGTCGCGGTCAGCAGAAGTCACACCCGCTGCCGGAAGAGTCAAGACAAAGTGTAAGGCTGACCGCGCCATTGCTAAAATTAGTTGAGACCTAACCAGGACAGCAAGCCCTGGCCTGTGACATACTCGATAATTAAAGTTAAAGAAAAACCGATCATGGCGGCTCGACCGTTAAGGCGTTCCGCGTAGCTGTTGAAGCCAAACTTTGGCTGTTCCAGTTTGGGAGTGACGGTGGGTTGTAGTTGTGTCATTGCTTTGGGTACCTGGCGATCGACGCTATTCAAATGTGAAATCCAATGTTAGTTACAAATCTTAAACATTGCTACTTCTATTATAAAGAGGGTTAACCGCCGTCAACCGTCCCCGAAGAGAAAAAACTGCTGCCAACTAATGCCAATTAATTATACCCACTCAAAATATGACTAATCAGTTAGATAACGATAAGCTTCCTGTCGCCGTACAGCGAGTAGCCTTTGCCCTTCGTACAACAGGCTGGGTTTGCTTCTGGGTACAGTTAGTGCTAGGGGTGGTAGCGGCGATCATTTTGCTCTTTGCCATCCCCTTTGCCCTCCCCAGGGCTACCGCCGGTGCGGGTTCAACCAGTGCCGGCACCGGCGGGGGCGTATTTTTTGCCATTTGCGGGCTAGCCGTACTCGCTTACAGCATATATCGCTCTTTCCGCTTCACCCGCTTGTCGAGAGAACTGCGATCGCCCGGTAACGCAGTCCGCCCCAAAAAAGCAGACACCATCAAAGAGGTGCGGCTGTCACTGATGAGCAACTTATCGGGAATGGTGCTGACGCTGATCGGCGCAGAAGCCATCAGCGGCACGCTTTTAGCCAAATCTCTAGCTCAGCCGCAAGCCTTGTTCGGTGCCGCAGTTGATGTGGGCCGATTTATTCAGCCTCTAGATATATTTGTGGTACTCGCCAATACTCACGCCACTGTTGCCCATTTTGTCGGGATTTTCGGGGCTCTTTGGTTGCTCGATCGCATCCACAAACAGTAGTTATTGGTGAGGGGCTAAGCTGTCGGACATTTAAATTGTATATTCAGGGCGGGCGGGACGCCCAACCCCTACTCCCCACAAGACTTTGATTTTTTTGACCTACAATTTAAAAGCCGCAACAGCTTACCAATGCCCAATGCCCTGTTTGGCCGATGCCCAATGCCCTGTTTGGCCGATGCCCTGTTTGGCCGATGCCCGATGCCCGATGCCCGATGCCCCACTCTCCCACTCTCCCCCAACCCACATCCGGAATCACTGCCAACCTGTCGAAGAACGTACTCAGATACCTTCTACGAAGACAACATGAATATCATGGCACTGAAACCCGAGGCTTATTTTGGGGTGACAGATCACCCAACTATTGAAATTTCTCAAGAAAGTTTTCGTTCTGTCCTAGGTCAAATAGAAGCTGAACTCGTCTGTAGCGACACCTATAGCCACGCTCTAGCTAGCTTGCAAACACTGTTGGGCGAAGCGGCTTCCGCTGCCGAAATTTTAATTAGAGCAGTTAGCAGAGAAGCCGTCAAGCTCGCATTCGATCGCTTTCCCAAACAAAACAAAATTGAACCGCAAGTAGCCCAAGAGAGTGTTACTGCTGTAAGTCCCGCCATTGAGACGGTGACAGAAATTCAAGAATTGGAGCCACCAGTAACTGCTCCTGTCTTCTATTGGCGCAGCGCTAGTGTGGAAGCGCCGCCCCAAACCGAGTCTGAAACTGAAAATTCCGATCGAGACACTAACACTTCTGAAGACAGCAAACAAGCGTCCCAAGACGAAATTAAAGTCGATTCGGCTCCACCTGCAACTGTCACCGTCCCCGGAAAATCCTTCCCAGGGTTCGGTTTTCCCAAGAAGCCAAAAAAACTCACCAAGGAAGAAGAAGCAGCTTTAGCCGTTCAACAGCGAGAAGAGTGCCTGCGGGAGTTGGGTAGAGAATTGCGTAAGGGACGGCAAGTTCGCTCCCTATCCCTGCAGCAACTCCACAGTCAAACTCTCGTGCCGCTGCACCACATCGAATCGATCGAAAATGGGGAAATCGACAAACTGCCCCAAGATATTTACGTGAGAGGTTTTATCCGCAGACTTGGCGACGCCTTGGGACTAGACGGTAGCGCTATGGCGAATGCTTTGCCCAAACCAGATCCGAGTCCAATTCCCAGTATGTATGTGTCTGTTTCCGATTCCGACTCAGGCGAAGGCTTTCAAATGAGTCCGGTGCATTTGTACATCGGCTACACCGCTTTGATGGCTGGGGCTGTAGGGGGTTTGGGTTGGCTGTCGCAGCAACCCGTGGTGCCAGGAGCACAGGCAGTACCTCAACCGCAGGTGACACCGCCAGCCTCAGTTGCACCGGCTCAGAAGACCCCAGAAAAAGCACCTCAACCGGGCTTGAAGAAGTCTAAGAGCGGGGGATTGATGATGGGGGCTGACATGGCGCCGCCGGAGGTGATTTTTGGTTAGTGTGTGTCGGGCGAGCGATCGTCCGATAACTCTCTTGGCGCAGGTGAACTCGGAAACTCGGTTTCCGAGTTCACCTGCATAGGGATACTTGCTTGAAGAAATAAGTCCCGCAAAGCAAATACGGTTGAGATTGTAGTTCAATCCGCGCTTTTCATCTATCTGTAGAGTCAATTCTAAAATCTAAAATCTAAAATCTAAAATCTAAAATCTAAAATCTAAAATCTAAAATCTAAAATCTAAAATCGCCAGCCCCTGTACCCAAAGTGATTTTTCAACTGCATCAGGAAACCCGATATCTGCGATAAACTATCTATTTGACCACTCCTAAAAGAGGTTTCCCATAAGATGAGTTCCCCAGCCACCGCTGCTTTCTCCGATCTCGATCCGCTATCGACTCACTCGCCAACAGTCACGAGTTTGGCGGCACCAGACAGTGCTTTGGTAACGGCAGCTCAACTGCCACAAGCATCTTGGACAATAGAAGATAGTGAGAAACTCTACCGAATTCAAGGTTGGGGCGAACCGTATTTTTCGATCAATGCAGCCGGTCACGTTACAGTGTCTCCCAAGGGCGATCGCGGCGGTTCCCTCGACTTGTGCGAACTGGTAGAATCCCTGAAACAGCGAAATTTGGCTTTGCCTCTGCTGATTCGATTTTCTGATATTTTGGAAGACCGGATCGAGCGCTTAAATTCGTGTTTTGCCAGAGCGATCGCTCGCTACAATTACAAAAATGTCTATCGCGGTGTCTTTCCCGTTAAATGCAACCAGCACCGACAATTAATAGAAGATTTGGTGCGTTTCGGTCAACCCCATCACTTCGGACTCGAAGCAGGCTCGAAACCGGAATTAATGATAGCTTTGGCGACCTTAAAAAACCCAGGCGCTTTATTAATTTGCAACGGTTACAAAGACCGCGAATACATCGAAACTGCTATTTTGGCGCAGAGGCTAGGGCAAACTTCCGTAATTGTGTTGGAGCAAATAGAGGAAGTAGAACTCGCAATCGCCGCCAGCAAAGCATTAGGAATTAAACCGATTTTGGGAGTGCGAGCAAAACTAACTACTACAGGCGTTGGCCGCTGGGGAGGTTCCACGGGCGATCGGGCAAAATTTGGCTTGACAATTCCTGAAATTATCCGTGCAGTCGGCGAACTAGAAAAAGCTGGAATGCTCGATTGTTTGCAGTTACTGCACTTCCACATCGGCTCCCAAATTTCCTCAATTAGCGTCATCAAAGACGCCATTCGAGAAGCCAGCCACATTTATGTAGAATTAGCTAAATTGGGAGCTAATATGAACTACTTGGACGTAGGCGGCGGACTCGGCGTTGACTACGACGGGTCTAAAACCAACTTCCACGCTTCCAAAAACTACAATATGCAAAACTACGCTAACGACGTAGTAGCGGGAGTGAAAGATGCCTGCGACGAGCGCAAAATCCCGGTTCCAATTATCATTAGCGAAAGCGGGCGGGCGATCGCTTCTCACCAATCAGTGTTAGTTTTTGACGTACTCGGTACTAGCGATGTCCCCAGAGAAGTACCCGAACCAGTAGATGAAAACGCGCACCAAATTCCGCGCAATCTCTACGAAATTTACCAATCTATCAGTCCCGAAAATTACCAAGAAGTTTATCACGATGCTATCCAATTCAAGGAAGAAGCAGTCAGTTTATTTAACTTAGGCTATTTGGGAATTGCGGAACGGGCGAAAACCGAACAGTTGTACTGGGCTTGCTGCGATAAAATACAGACGATCGCGCGGCAAAAAGAATATGTATCGGAGGACTTGGAAGACTTAGAAAAGGTGATGGCGTCCATTTATTACATCAACTTATCTGTTTTCCAGTCAGTACCAGACAGTTGGGCAATTAACCAATTGTTCCCAATTATGCCAATTAACCGACTCGACGAAGAACCAACTCAACGCGGTATTTTAGCCGATCTTACCTGCGACAGCGACGGCAAAATCGACCAATTCATCGATTTGCGAGATGTGAAGTCGGTTTTGGAACTGCATACTCTCAAACCTGGAGAACCTTACTATTTGGCGCTATTTTTGGGAGGTGCTTATCAAGAAATTATGGGCAACCTTCACAACTTATTCGGCGATGCTAATGCAGTTCACATTCAGCTAACACCTTCTGGCTATCATATCGAACACGTTGTGAAAGGAGACACGATGAAAGAAGTCCTCAGCTACGTACAGTACGATTCAGAAAATTTGGTTGAAAGCATCCGCCGTCAGACAGAAGCGGCTTTGCAGCAAAATAAAATTACTCTTTCCGAGGCCCAACTTTTGCTGCAAAATTACGAGCGGAGTCTCAGCCAATATACTTATCTTCAGTCTTAAAATGTAGGGTGTAACTGAGATGTTGCACCACTGTCAAGAAGCCTTTTATGAACAGGCAAGATGCCTGTTCCACAAACAGTAGATTTTCTTGTGCAACAGGCATCTTGCCTGTTCTTGAGAATGGTGGAAGAGGTGAGGTGCAACCTAAGCACATTACCAGAATTAAAAGCTGAGATCATAAACGTAAAAGTAGGGTGCGCTAGGCGCACCTTACCTTGAGCAATTAGCAATTAGCAATTAGCAATTAGCAATTAGCAATTATCCACCATTACCGAGAATTTCAGATATGGCGCGCCGCTCTTCTCCGTGTTGAGTCGGTAAAACTTGGCGAGCGTCAGTAATCAGCCAATCGAGAGCCGCCGCTTGCAAATCGATCGCAGCCCCGGTTTTATCAACGCAGTAGCGCCCGAACACCAGTTTGTCAACCAACCGCACCTCCGGGCCCAAACGGGAATACTCAAAAATCACGCTGTTTTCCACAGTGGCGCCACTGCAAAGCCAACAATTTGGGCCGATCATTGTCGGGCCGATAATTTTTGCTCCATCCTCAATGATCGTCATCCCGCCGATGTAAACAGGCCCAGTAATATCAACCTTATCCCAGTTGACAGCTACATTCAAACCAGCGTAAATGCCGGGGCGTACTTCAATTCCCGGAATCGAAACATTTTTAACTTGTCCCAGCAGCACGCTCTGAATTGCCCGCCAATAGTCAGGAACTTTGCCGATATCCACCCACTCAAAGTCCATGCTAATTCCGTAAAAAGGCGCGCCTTCTGCTACTAGCTTGGGAAATAACTGCGAACCGATATCGTATTCCTGGCCCGAAGGGATGTATTTGAATATTTCCGGTTCAAAAATATAAATACCAGTGTTAATGTCGGTACTCAGAGCTTCCTCTACAGAAGGTTTTTCTTGGAAATCTTTAATTTTGCCAGACTCGTCTGTTACCACCACTCCGTAACTGGGAACCTCCTCGCGGGGAACCGATTTCATAACAATAGTAGCGATCGCCCCTTTTTCCCGGTGCCACTTCACAGCAGCAGTCAAGTCCAAGTCAATCAAAGCGTCGCCGCACAGCACCACAAAAGTATCGTCAAAAAACGGCGAGAAGTCCTGAATTCGTTTCATGCCACCAGCCGAACCGAGAGCCTCTCCAATCAGTTCTCCTTCCTCAATTCGCCCTTCAAAAGAATAGGCAATTTGTACCCCAAACTTTTGACCGTCGCGAAAGTAGTTTTCAATCACGTCTGCCAGGTGGGAAACATTGACCATAATCTGGTCAAATCCGTGCTGGCGGAGCAATTCAACCAAAAACTCCATCACTGGCTTTTGCAGGATGGGAATCATCGGTTTGGGTATTGTCTGAGTAATGGGACGGACGCGAGTGCCTTTACCGGCCGCCAGAATCATCGCTTTCATTATTAACTTCCTCAACCCTCTGTTAACTGATATCAACTGAACAATTAGATGCTAGCGGTTGCGATCGTCAAATTGATCGATCACAGCAAAATCCTGACCTGTTTATAGGCGACATCGTACCAGGCTATCAATCATTTATTCGGAATTAACCTGGATTTAAGAAACCAGGTATCGGGAACCAGCAATAACTTCACACTCCCGCTCTCAGCATCCGGGGCTCAGCAACAGAATGCCATCGAGCGAGATTCTGCCTGGAATCTTAACCGACGCAGTGGCATAGTTATTAGTTTCCTCCGAGAACCTAATACCCTGCAAGCTCAAAGCGCGCGGATTTTGAGGTCTTGGTAAAACTCCTCTTGAAGCAACTCTACTTTAGACTGAGCCGATAGCAGCAACAACGCCCAAAAAATACCCACGCGGTCATGATTTGGCAAGTGAACTTCCCCAGTCGATACTGGGTGTTCTGGGTTGACAGGAGAGTGCAAATCGTTATGATGCCAGAGCTCTAGCAATTTGTCCAAGTCCAGCCAACCCTCGTCAATTTCCGCGCCCCGCTGAGCCAGAAACCGTTCGAGTTCACTAGCAGTTTCTACGAGATTTTCTTGGTGAGCTAGCTCAAAGATAGCCTGGGCAGCTGGCGATCGCATTTTTGAGGTAGGGCGGCGACGGGGGGTAACTGTCTGCTGCTCCATTGCTGCTTTCATTAGCTGCAACTGCTCAATCAGTTCTGGGAGAGTCACCGGGCGTTTTTGCGGTAGTTGAGCTACACCGCGACGGCGCAATTGCCGTTCTAAATGCTGCGGCAAGTGTCGCCCGCCTGAGTGTTCTACGTCTTCTACTGCGGGCTCGTCGGCGTCGGGATTCGCGGGGGGTTCGGAGAGGACGATACTTTCTGCTTTGAGCAACACCAGCATTGAAGCGTACAAAAACGCTTGGCCGGAGTGGGACAAATCGGAGAAATCCTTACTCTGATCTGCATCGGAGGCGTTCGTAAGCTTGCTCAGACATCGATCAAACACTTCAATTACCTTAACGTCCCAAGGATCAATTTCTCCCCGTTCGGCTAGGTCAATTAAAATTGCGATCCCCTCGGAAATCGTTTCTAAGCCATCTTGGTCTCGGGAAACGGCCATTCGATTTTAGATTTTAGATTTTAGATTTTAGATTTTAGATTTTAGATTTTGCCTCTGGGAAAACCAGAGAGCATATCAAGTTAATTGGCGGTCATTTCAGGATTAGTGCCCTCAATGGCTGCTATTTCTAAACTTATCGGTTCTGCACTTTCTAACAAAGGTTGTTTGCCTTCTACTTCGGCTTTATAGCGTTCAAGATTTTGTTCTAATTCCTGAATCCGCTGCTCTTTTTCGCGAACTTGGCGGAGTTGTTGGCGCGAGGCGAGGGTTCGCTGCATTCTCGACCACAGACTGAACAGCCACGCTAGTGTGGCTCCTAATCCGGTCGCTACAATTAGTTCTACGCACAGCGGAGCTTTAACTTGGACGCCTTCGATAACTTGAATGGCGACTGGCTGTGTATTTTCGATGCTGAATAATACTAGAGCCAAGCAAATCAGAAATATGAAGAAGAAATTTAGCGATCGCATTTTCTCTGTTCCTAATTCTCAATTCAGGTTAAGCAAATTATTTACCATTTGTCAACTGTTTTTTGGCAGATGTTCTCAGTTTTTTTTATAAAATCAAATCGGGTCAATTAACCATAATATCCGGGGAGGGGCGGGTTTATTGCAGCTCTGAGAGTTGATTGAAGAGATTGGTTAAGCCGCCCCTCTAGGACATATCCTGGGAGCATCTCACCTTTGCAGCCCTCCGCTAGAAATTGGAGTTTTGAGGCAGGAGGCAGGAGGCAGAAGGAAAGAGGAAGAAGGAAGGAGCCAGAAGGAAGGAGCCAGAAAAAGGAAGGAGCCAGAAGAAGTATTTTTACAAATATGAGATGCTCCCCATATCCTCTTTAGGTTTGACCGATGTTTTGCGGTTTCTTGCCGATTCCCAGCCCTGGCAATATTTGATATTTCAAAGCAATGCCCGCCGCCACAAATAAGGCAATAATCAGCGCCCCAATTCCTACGGGACTGGGAATCCAGAATATCGCCTCCAAATAGTTAACTTCTCCGGGTTTGAGCTTCCAAACTAACTGTTTTCCTTGCTGAGAGCCTTCGGGAACCAGCGCACCGGCGACTGTTTCAATACTTTCGGCGCCCCAAGGCGTGTTCAACCTAAAGTCTAGCTCCAAAAGTCCCCCCGGACTCAGCAGCAGACTGCCGTTAGAAGAAAGCAGTGAAAGAGAGCGCAAATCCAATTCCAAACTCAACCGATTTCGCAGCACCAATAATAAATTATTCTGCTTGACACTAAGGTGAGATTCAAACTTCGGCAAATCTGTTTCTAGCGGACTTGAAACCCGAGATTGTGTGGTTGGTGCGACGGGATTGTAAAATTGGTTGAACTTGTCTTGCAACTCTGAGCCATTATTGAAAGGAATCCTCACTAAAACTTCTGTGGGCGAAAGCCGTTTAGTTTTTCCGTCCAGCAACCTCACCCGGCTTTCTACGCTTTTCAACCATTCTGCAACAGTTTCGCTGCTGAAGCTCGTCAACCTTTCCCCCAGTTTAATGTGCTGCACGATTTCGCCGCGAGTTTGGCTCTCAAAGTTAACCCCGACATCGTAATGAACGCATCCAGTCACTAGAGTTAAAAGGCAAAAAACCAAAGGTAAAAGAAAGAAAAAGTGCTTTTTCTTCTTCCCAGTTCCATCCTTGACATTTTGCTCTTTCATTATATATTTTTCCCTGTTTTTACCTATTTGCATGAATTAGCAAAGCGTTGAATTGCCGACACTGTTTCTATGTTTGTTTAACTGGTTCCTAGGCTCTGCCTGGGAACCCATGTCCAGAGGCAAAGCCTCGCAAGCTTTCATCCAAATTCGAGGCAGAGCCTCATGATATGTATTACCAGGCAGAGCCTGGTAACGAGTAAAGCGTTGAATTGCCGACACTGTTTCTATGTTTGTTTCGCACGTTAACTGGTTCCTAGGCTCTGCCTGGGAACCCATGTCCAGAGGCAAAGCCTCGCAAGCTTTCATCCAAATTCGAGGC